>JAHHTJ010000019.1 GCA_020024715.1 Mycoplasmataceae bacterium | reverse complement strand
ATATAATCATTATCTTATTTAATTTTTATTGTAAAAAATTAACTAATTCATTGTTTTTTCATAATATGCCTTTAAAATTTTTTATTTTAAGGTGGAATAATTATTTCTTAACCATATATATTATCATTTACAATTCTTTTGTTAATTATATTTTTATAAGTAATTTTTTAAAATAATTTAAAAAAATAAAAAAATTATATTATAGTTAAAATAGTTTTTGAAATTATATTAATCTTTCATAACCCAAAAATCTAATTTAAGGAGAAAGTATGTATAAATTTAGTGTTTTACATCAACTATGTGTTAATTTTTTTGCACAAGAAAGTTCATTGAATGCTATCAGTGCTAGCACCATATATGGTGATATAAGTGGTGTTATTCAATCTATATGAAATGTTATTGCTGTTTGTTTTATTGTAGCAACTTTTATTTTTAGTTGTTTTGCTACATTTTTTTTAGTCAAATACGCTATGGAATTTCATAAAGCAGATGATGCATCTGCAAGACAAGAAGCAAAAAAGAAAATTATTGGATGAGTAATAGGTTTATTTTTGTTTATATTAGCTTGTATTTTGTTTAATGTTTTACCATCTGCATTAATGAAATTTACACCTTTAAAGAATTTTAGTTTTAGTAATATTTCAGTAAGTGCTAGCGGTGGATCAGGTAATTAAATTAATTGTTAGTTTAAGACGATGTTGCAAGGTTTTGTTGATTTAATATTAACAGGTTTAGAAGATTTTGTATGAATAATTTTAATTGCTGGCCCTTTACAAATAATAGAAACTATGACTATTGTTTTGCAATTTTTAGCTACGGGTTTTGATTATATACTATTTTTTCATACATCTGTAACCTATCTTCCAAATACTAGTATAATTGTCCCGAAATTTGATTCAAAATCAATTCCTATACCATTTATTGTTTTTACTGTTTTTGGAATATTATTGTCTATATTGTTAACTGTTTTTCAATTAACAAGAACACAGTATTTAAAAAATAAAGCAAACAATTTACAACAGTCATATATTCAAATGTTAAAGATGTTTTGTTTAACTTTGTTTACAATATTTTTTGTACCAATGTTATTTTTCTTTTTATCATTTTTAATTTCATGACTTATTTATGTAATTAAACAAATATTTGATGTGGCTGACTCTGCTGGTATTAATAATAATAATTTATTTGATGTATTATATAATATTGGAAATACAAGTAAAATTCCAATTAATCCGCATGGAAATCCAGGTCCTCCTAGCGGAGAACAAATATTAAATTATAATTTGTTAGTAGAAATATTAGGAGTTCTAATTACTTTAATTGGTTTGTTTTTATTATCTTGAGTAATTGTTGTAAAAGTAATTGAATTGTTCTTTTTATTTTTGATAAGTCCTATAGTTGCTGCTTTTTGTGTTTATGATGATGGAAAAAAATTATTTATTTGAAGAAATTTAGTCATTAATAAAGCATGTTTAATTGTCGCGACAATGCTAGGTTTTGAAATTTTTCTTTATGTCATAAAGATTTCAACTGAATACATTTCTAATTCTGATTTTCCTGGTTTATCACCAAATAATATTGGTACTACATTAATAAAATCATGTGTTCTAATTGCAATAATTGCTGGTACATGTTGATCTTTATTTACTTTAGAAACTATTACATCTCAATTTTTTGGAGAAGCGATGGGTTTAATGAGTTCTGTTGGACAAATTAAATCAATTGTTGGATTAGGTTTAGGAGCAAGTGCTATAGGTAAAAAAACTTTGGGTGCTGTTGGTGGATTTGGAAGTATGTTATTTGGAAAGAAAAATAAGAATTCTTCTGATTCTAGTGATCTTGCTTCAGATGGATCAAAAAGAATTGGTGGTCTTATCGGTCTTCCTAATAGGATTAGTAATGGTATAAGTTCATTAAGAACATTACCAGAACGTTTAGGTAGAAAATCATTAAATAAACAAGAAGCAAAAAATGAAAGAAGAGAATACAATAAATTTAAGAAAGATTTACCAAATAGTGATAAACCTAGAATAAGAGATATATTTAGACCAAATGATTTACGTGAAAAAACACTAAAATTTGATAATGAATTAAAACAAAAGGGAAAAGTTTCTACAAGTGATGCAAGAATTACAAATAAGAAAGAAACATTAGCAGATAAATTAGATAATATAAATAATACAATCAAAGATTCAATTAGTAATTCAAAAAAACCAACTAATAATAACGATAAAAAATCAAAAATAGGAGGTGATGATTAATGGATATACAAGAAAAATATAATAAAATTCCTGAAAGTTCTTTAAATGTACCTTTGGTTATTTGAAAAAATTTTACTTTATGAGATTGCATTTATTTTTTGTTAGTGTGAATATTATCAGGTGCAATTTTTTTAGAAATAACAATTCTTCCATGAGTTGTTAGAATAATATTATTTGTTGTTTTAGGAATTTTTCTAACCCTGGGTTTAATTAATAAAAAAGGTACTAATTATCGTTATTGATTGTTTTTTTTCAAATTTGTTTTACCTTATGTTGTTACTAAAAAGAAGTACAAGAATATTGTTTGAAAATATAATTTTTCTCGTTTTGAACCAAATAAAAAAAATAAACACACAAAAGAAAATAATAAATATAATGAACAAGCTATTGTTGATAATCCTGATATTGAAGTATATTATTTAATAATTACTAGCAAAACCATTAAAACAAATATAAAAAAACAATTAAATTTAAAGGTTGATGAGCAAATATCATCATTTAAGAAAACAAAAAATTGGTTTATAAAGGACTAATATGAATTTAAATAAGCAATTAGTAGGTGCAATTAAAATTCACGGAATTAATTTAATATCTTTAGAAGAAGAAGAAAAATTAGATAGAATTAATAGATTACAAAAAATTTTTTTAAATCTTGATTACAATATTACTTTAGTAAAATCTAATTCAGTAATTGATTTTAGTGATAACATTAAATTTTTAAACCGAAGAGAAGATGTAATTAAATTATCTAATTATAAAAATAAAAGTATGATGTTTTTAGAATTAGAAAAATATAAGCAACAATTTGAAAATTTAAGTAAAGATAAGTTTTTTGTTCAAGAAGAATGATTTTTGTTTTATTATGCTGATAACGAAAAAGAATTAAACGAGGAAAAAAGAGAAATTATTCGAATATTTTCAAGTTTATTTAAGGTTACTCAATTATCTCAAACTGAAATGATAAAAATAATCAACAAAATATTGAATCCTTTATCAAATGAACTAAAAGATAAAATTGACTATAATAATGATTATAAAAATATTACTTTTAAAAGTTGATTTTTTAAAAAAGATAATGTTGATTCAAGTTATTTTTATTCAATAAGTCAAGTTTATGGTGGTGGTAAGGGAGTACCTAATTGATTTTGGTTATATTCATTATCTTCGCTTAATAACACAATTGTTGTGCATATCTCATCAATAGAACGTCAAAAACAAAAAGAACTATTACAAAAAGCACTAACAAATATGGAATTAAAACATATGGAAATGCATGGTTCAAAAACTGAATTAGTCGATAAGGTTAGTGTTGCTAACGAATATTCTATTCTTGATGATATTAAAGATGATGTTGCAAAAAATATAGAAGATATCAAGAATTATGTAATGTTAATATTAACATATGGTGTTAATAAAAGTGATTTAAAAGATAATTTGAGAGATTTAATAGCTGGATGTAAAAAAATTAATATCACATTAAACAATTGTTCTTTTGCTCAAAAAGATTATTTTCCATTGTTATTTCCTAATAATCTAACAAAAATTAATGATGTAAATCTACAATTACCATCATTATCATTCGCTTCAAGTTTTCCCTTTCAAGATACTTGTTTAATAGATAAGAAGGGATTATATTTAGGTAATAATCGTGATGAGCATCCTTGTACACTTGATTTGTTTGAAAGAAGCAAACAACGTATTAATTCCAATACTATGATCATGGGTTCTAGTGGAAGTGGAAAAACTACTTTAATTAAAAAAATTATTTCATATCATTTAGCAACCGGTGGCATTTGTTTTGTTTTTGATCCAGAATCTGAATATATTGAATTAACTAAAAATTGAAATGGTTTAGTAATAAATGCTACAGATGGATCTAAAAATAAAATTAACCCTTTAGAAATTATGAATTATGATTCAGATGAGGAATGAACAAATGAAAATTCAGATGGTTATGCAAGAAATAAAATTGTCATATCAAACCATTTATCTTTTTTAAAAGCTTTTTTTCAAGAGTTAAATTTGCCATTAGAAAGAATAAGTAAATTTAAATTAGTAGAAGTAAAAATAAAAGAACTTTATAAGCGTTTTGGTTTATATGAAAAAAGTTTAAGTAAATTAACTGGACAAGATTTTCCAATTATGGAAGATTTGATAAATTATTTGAAGGAAGATGAATTATATTTACAAAAAGATAAAGAGTATTACGAATTTGTATCTGTCATTCAAGAAACATTTTCTAATAATGGAATATTACAAAATCTTTTTAATGGTATTTCAAAATTACAATTTGGTACTAATAACATAATTGATTTTGATGTTAAAGATTTATTAGCTAATGTTGACAAATCAAGAGTAAGTGCTACCATTTCCTTAATCGTTTCTTATGTTGTATTAGCTATTAATAAAAATGCTTATTTTAATAAAAAAGATCCTAGAAAAGTAATGCTAGTATTAGATGAATTTCACCTTTTTATAAATGAAAAAGATACATTTATGTTAAATTTTATTTCAGAAACAGCAAAAAGAATTAGAAAAAGAAATGGAGCTTTGATTTTATCAACACAAAATCCTTCTAATTTGATTGGTAATTCTGATTTAGAAAGATTAACAAAAGGAATTATTGGAAATATGCAATATAACTTTTTGGGGACATTTAAACCAGAAGATATACAACATTTAATTAAAATTTATGAAAATTCTGGTGTTCCTTTGACTGCTCCTGAACTTGATTGAATGAAAGAAGGAACGGTAGGAAATTTTGTGTTATCAATATCAAATAATTTAAGACAAATGATAAATGTTAAATTAACAAACTTTGAACGAAATAAAGTTGGTAAGGGAATAAATAAATTAATTGATGAACAACAAGAAATAAATAATAATGAATAAACTTTAAAATTTCATTAATATTTAAAAAATAATCATCAAATTTATAATAATCTTATTGTATGATAATAATTAACTACTTTTTATTTACATTTAATGTTATGAAGGTAAATTTATGCAAATACCACATGTTAATCATGAACAAAGTGTTCTTAGTATTGTTATAGCAGTATTTTTTATAATTTTTGCAATTAGTTGAATATGTGCTCATAAACTAAAGAAGCAATTAAAAAATGATGAAATAATTAACAAAAAAAGTTCAAAAATAGAAGACAAAATTAAAACACATAATTTATATATTAAATATTTAATTGCTAGGTGCATATTTTGAATAATTTTGATAATTATCATCATTTTGATAATAGTTATTGCTACTACGATAGATTGAAATCAAAAAGGAGTATCTTAAAAATGAATAAGTGAAATGATTTTAAAGAAACTCACCCAATATTATTGAAAATAATAATGTATGGTTTATGGGTTTTATTAGTAATTGTTTTAACTATTCCACTTTCTTTTTGTTTAATTAGTTTAATTTACACCCATGAACCTAATAATTTTAAAGATGCATTATTACATCCTAGATTTTTAGCAGGAATATGATTTATTTTAAATTTATTAAATTGAATATTTATTCTACTTTTTGTATTATCTTCTAATAAACGTGGTAGTAACGCTAATAAAATTGCTAGCATAAAAAGAGCTAATGATGAAATTTATGGCACTAGTGATTGATTAATTAATGAAATTGAATTATCAAAATCAAAAAAATCATCTTCTAAATCTATTATTAATAAAATTGAAAAAAAACTTAAGGATTTAGAGTTAGAATATCCTATTAATGAGATGGGTTGAGTTATTAAATCTAAATCAGTAAATAATGAAAAAACACTTTTTTATGTTTCAAGCACTAAAGAAAGTGTTCATCATAATTTAGTGATTGGTATGACAGAATCAGGAAAAACACAAAAAATAGTTTTACCTAGTTTAATTAATAATTCACAATTATTAAATGCAAAAGAAAAACCTTCTTTTGTTATTTTAGATGTAAAAGGAGAAATATATGCTAATACTTCTTTTACATTGGAAGAAAATGGATATGATATTAAATTATTTAATTTAAGAGATACTTTTAATTCTGATTCTTGAAACCCGTTATATATACCAACTTCTAATTACATAAAAGCAATGTTTTTTTCAAAAAAAATAATAACATTAAAAAATAAAAGTGATGATATTAAAACAATATCACAACTAAAAATTGAATATGATAAATTAATTTCTAGTTGTGAAGAAACAATAAAAGACATTGCTACAACCTTATATCCTACAACTTCAGAACCTTTTTGAAGTGATGCTTCTAGAAATGGTTTTATAGCTTTATATTTTATGAGTGTTGAATTGCTTTGAGATAATTATTTTCAAAAATTTAATGGTATTGAAGAAATTAATCCAACAGATTTTAAATTAGAGATTGAAAAAATTAATTTACCATCTATTGCCCAATGTTGTAGTGATTTTAATGGAATAAAACAATATTTTAGTTTCATCGAAAAAAACAACAATATTATGATTGATGGTAATAATTTATCAAATAAATACAAAAATAGAAAATCATTTATATATGGTAAACCTACCTTAGATGCAAATGAAACTACAGCTCAATCTATTTTTAGTTGTATTGCAACAGGTTTAGGGCAATATACATTAGAAACGATTAAAAATGTTTCTTGTAGAAATGATTTATTATTACAAGATATTGGAAAAAATAATGTAAATAATAATTATAAAAAACCAACTGCTTTATATATCATTGTTCCTGATGAAAAAGAAACATCATATATGTTTGCAACTTTATTAATTGATCAAGTAATAAAAGCAAACATTGAAGAAGCTAATAATAATGAAAATAATTCATGCGAGAGACAAATTCAATTTTATTTAGATGAATTTGGTAATTTACCAACTTTACCAAAATTTGAAACAACTATTACAGCAATAAGAAGTAGAAATATTTGTTTTATGTTAATTATTCAAGCAATGGATCAAATATACAAAAAATACACTCAACAAGGTGGAAATGTTATTATTGATAATTGTAAATTACACACTTATATTGCAAGTACTGATTTAAAAACAAATGAATACTATTCTGCAAGACTTGGTTATTATACAGCTTATAAAAAGTCATTTTCTAATTCTTCTCATGAATCTTCTTCAATGAATTCTTCATCTGAATCAACAACAATTGAAAAAATGGAATTAATGTCAAGTGATGCTTTACTAAATAATCCAAAAGATATGATGGTAATTTTAAAATTAAGAACTAAACCAGCATATGTTAATACACTTTATTATTATCAATTACCAGAAATTAAAAATCATGGTGTCATTAAGATTAAAGAAACAAAGAATGATTATAGTTTTACGGATTGAAACACATATTATTTCAACATTGTCCAGCAATATGAAAAAGCATTTGATAAAGATGTTTTATTAGCTAACAAACAAAACAATAATAATAATTTACAATATTATACTATTAATGATTTAGATGAATACTTTATGGATGATGATACAATGACACAAAACGATAAAGAAAAAGTAAGATAATTTTATTTAGAATATTTTTTAATATTTAGCAATGAATTTTAATTTGTTTACTTTATAT
>JAHHTJ010000018.1 GCA_020024715.1 Mycoplasmataceae bacterium | reverse complement strand
TCATGTTTTTTTTCTAAAAAAAATTGATAATTTAATAAGTTATTTTTATTGATAATTTTTTATTTTTTTTCTAATTGATTAATATAATATTGAAAATCAATTAAACCTTCTTTAATGAATTGAGATTTTGGTAAATCAATCACTTCTGTAGCGATTTTTTGTAAATATGGTTTAGCACTTGTATGAGTAATACTAAAGACATTTGGTAATTCAAACATACATAAATCATTTTTGGAATCACCAATAACAGCAACATGTTGATGTTCAATATTATATTTTTTCAATACATATTCAATTGCATGAGCTTTAGAAACATTTTTTGCATTAATTGATGTTAAATTTGGTCCATCTAAAACCGTTAAATCAAATTGTTTTAAAAATGATAACATTTCTGGTAATTTTTCTTGTAAAAACATAATTGTGATCATAACAATTTTTTCTTTTGTAAATGAGGGATTAGTTTTAATATTACTAAAGTTATATTTTGCTCACATTTCATCACTAAAATTTTCAACATAAGCAGAACTATTTGTATAAGCTACTAATAAAGCAATATTTTTATTAATAGCTTTTAATTCAAGATATTTTTTATAAATCCTTTCTGCTTCTAAAACTGGTAATGTTTGTTCATAAATAATTTGATGAGATTTTAAAGAATAAATTTGTGCTCCATTACTTCCTAACAATAAACCTGAAGATTTTAAATTTAATTTACGATATAACAATAATTGTTCAGCTAGATTTCTTCCGCTTGCTAAAGCAAAATGATAATCTGTGCTCTCATTAATTAATTTTTTAATATGACTTAAGGTTTCATCATGAATGTTATTGTGATCATCCAATAATGTTCCATCTATATCACAAAAAATTATTTTTTGTTTTGGCAATAATATCTTGATCTCATTACTCTTATCTTGTTGCATGTTATTCCTTTTTTTGTTCATCTAATATAGCATTTAAAATCTTACCAACTGCAAAGTGATCGTTGTTATTAATAATTGGAAATTCATATTTATTTAACCTAGATTTATTAGGTTTAATACTTACTACATATTTTCTATTTGTTACTTCAAACATATCCAAGTCATTTTCAGAATCACCAATACCAATGGTTCTAAAATCATTTTTATTAACATTCAAATAATTTAATAACCACAAAATTGCAGAACCTTTACTAACATTTTTTTGCATAATTTCAATATAATGTTTTTGAGGAATAATTTTTACCATATCTTTAAATGGAGCAAATAAATTTAATAGTTTTATTTCTCTTTTTTTAGAAATAAAAGGTAAAACAATTTTTAATACATCATTTATCTCACCAATTTTTTCCCCAACTTGACATGCTACATTTCCGCTAATTTTTAAAAATATAGATCGTGGTCTAATATTAAGAGTTATTGCTCCGTGCAAATTAAAAGAATCCATATTGTAAATTAATGCAGGGAGTTTATTTTGAATAATAACATTTTTTAGTAAAGAAAAAATGTTATTCTCGATGCTATTTAAATATAGATTCTTTTGATTTTTAACATCGTAGATACATGAACCAACTAAATTAATTACATAATCTACATTTTTTTGTTTTTTGTTAATTTGCTTTAATATTGGTAGTACACGATCAATAAAACGACCTGTAGCTATTATAAAATAATTTCCATGATTAGTAAATTTATTAATTACATTAACATTCTCTTCATTAACTTTATATGAATGTTTTTGAATTAATGTACCATCTAAATCACAAAAAACAATATTTTTCATTATATTTTAAGTTAGGCTTTTTTTACTTCTTCAATTAATGCTTCTAATTCAGGCATAGGTTTAAAACCAACAACTCTTTTAATTTCCTTACCGTTTTTAAAGAAGATTAAAGTTGGGATTGAACTAATTTGAAATTTTGCAGCTAAACTTTGTGCATTATCAACATTTACTTTAGAAAAACCAATATCAGTATATTGAGCAGATAATTCTTCAATAAATGGAGCTAGCATTTTACAAGGTCCACATCAATCTGCAAAAAAGTCAACAATCATAATGGAACTTTGATTTACTGCAGAATCAAAATCTTGTTCATTTAATAATTTCATAATTTTTTACCTCGTTTAATTTGAAATTATATAAATTATAAAGCATAAGTAAATTTTTATTTTAAGAAAAAAAATAATTAATTAGATGCTTTTTCATTTATATCATTATTTTTTTCAGCATTATTTTTTTGCTTTGCGGTTTCTATATATCGACATTTAGGAAAATTACTACACCCAATAAAAGGTTGTCCTTTCTTATTTTTTCTTTCAATTAAATTACTACCGCATAAAGGACATTTTTTATCTAATAATTTTGGTGGTTCTTTTAGTGATCTTATGTATTTACAAGCTGGAAAATTACTACAACCAATAAATTTTGAATGATTTTTCTTAGTATAGCGATATATTAATTCGCTACCACATTCAGGACATTTCTCTCCGACATATTCAGGTTCTTGTTTTTTCTTTTCTTCTTTAATTTCTTCTTGAACCTTTTTTGCTTTTTCAATTAATTTTGGTCAAAAATTTAATAATCAAGTTTTTCAATCTTCTTCATTATTAGTAATTTTATCTAAACGATCTTCCATTTCTTTTGTAAATTGTACATTAATAATATCTGGAAAATAATGATCTAAATTATTAGCAACTTCTTCTCCTAAACTTGTTACATAATAAGATTTATGTTCTAAAGTAGCATATCCCCGATCCAAAGGAATATTAGCCATAGTGCTATATGTACTTGGTCTACCAACACCAGATTTTTCTAAATCAGCAATTAATGTAGCTTGTGTATATCTTGGTGGAGGTAATGATTCATGTTCACTAACTTTAATGTCATCAGATAAAATTTTTTTACCAATTTCAAAGCTTTTTAAATCAATATTATCTAAATCATCTTGCTTGAATAAAACTTGTCAACCATCAAACAAACGAACATGATGAGTTAAATAAAAATAATTTTGTTGGTTTTCAAATCATATGTTGCATCTTTCATATTTTGCATTACTCATTAAAGAAGCTAAAGAGTGAAATCAAATTAAGTTGTAAAGCTTATATTGATCTTCGCCAATTACTCCTTTTAAAGAATCAGGTGTAATATTGATATCAATAACTCTAATAGCTTCATGTGCATCTTGAATAACAGTTTTATTTTTATTAGAAGTTTCATTAAAAGTTTTAGAAGTAATATATTGTGGACCAAAATGATTTGCTATGTATGATTTAGTAGCATTTACAAAATCTTCACTATATCTTGTACTATCTGTTCTTGGATATGAAATTAAAGCAATATGATCCTTATTTACATCAATTCCTTCATATAACATTTGTGCGATACTAGTAATTTTCTTTGCAGTTCATCCTAAATTATTTATCGCATCTTGTTGTAAAGTACTTGTTTTATATGGTTCTGGTGATTGTTTAAAATATTGTTTTGGTTCTTCAATGTGATGAACTAAAAACTCTTTATCTAATTGGTTTTTTAAATTTTCTGCATCTTCTTTTTTGAAAAATCTAACAATACCATTTTCAGTTTTATATAAATTTTCATCAACTTTATCACTAACCTTATTTAAATTAAGCTTTAATGATTTTTTAATAATTGGATCTATTGTTCATCAATAAGTTTTTACAAAATTACGAATTAAATTTTCTCGATCCAAAATAAATCTTAATGCTAATGATTGCACTCTTCCAGCACTATCAGCATTCATAGTTCTTTGAACCAAGTTACTTAATTTATATCCAACCATGCGGTCTAAAATTCTTCTAGCGAATTGTGCATAAACATAATTTAAATCAATTTTTCTTGGGTGAGCAATTGCATCTAAAACAGCTTTTTTTGTAATTTCGTTAAAGGTAATTCTTTCACATTTTTCTTGATCTTTTTTATTTAAAATATCATACACATGTCAAGCAATTGCTTCACCTTCACGATCAGGGTCGGTTGCTAAATATATGTGTGTT
Organism: Mycoplasmataceae bacterium; assembly: GCA_020024715.1. Classification (GTDB taxonomy): domain Bacteria; phylum Bacillota_I; class Bacilli_A; order Mycoplasmatales; family Mycoplasmoidaceae; genus RGIG1987. The sequence goes on along the minus strand of JAHHTJ010000018.1, from coordinate 4,041 downwards.
GCTTCTTTTGCTTCTTTTTTAATTTCCTTAACTAAAACAGATTTACTTTGTGTTCTTTTATTAGATTTAATGATTGTTCAATTTGGATCTAAATTATTTTGATCAAACCCTAAACCAAATGGTGATAAATCTCTTATGTGTCCAACGGTTGAAATAATTTTAAAATCTTTTGGTAAAAATCTAGAAATTGTTTTTACCTTATTTGGAGATTCAATAATCATTAAATTTTGCATAAAAGTTATTATCCTTCCCTTTTAACTTAAATGTTAATACAAGAATTAATTATATAACAAGCAATTTAAATCTTTATTATCATATGAAATTTTACCAATTTCTCCTGATGTAAACATATGGTACAATTTATCTAATACTAAATTAAGATTTGGTTCATGCTCATTTAATTTTAGATTTCATTTTTTTGCTAAATAATTAATTGCTTCATCATAACTAAAACTTTCATTATCAACTAATTTAATATATAACTGTTTATAATAAGTTTTTAGAAAATTTAGTGCAAATTTCATTAAATCATGTAAAGGAATAACTGATTTATTGATTGTGCCTATTAAACATAAGACATATCCAGAAGATAAATCTATAATTTTTTTATACATTATTCCTGGTGCATCATATAAATATAATGAATTAGTAATTTTTTGAATAGTAATTTTTTTAGTTGTTCCAGGTTTATTCATTACAATTGCATTTTTTTTATTAACTAATTTATTAATTAAAGTAGATTTGCCAATGTTTGGTAAACCAATTACCATTCCAGTTCTAATCGGATTATAAAAACTTAATTTTTCATCAATTTTAAATATTTTTGTGAGTTTATTAACTAGTTTTTCTTTTGTTTTATCATCCTTTTTATTTGTATAAATATAATTATTATTTTTAATAATTTGATCGCTAAGATCTGTTTTTAAAACAATTGTAATAATTTTCTTACTTTGAAAATTTTGAATTAACTCCTTATTACTTGAATAATTTATTGCTCTAGCATCAATTACTTCAATAATAAAATCTAATTTATCTTTATAAGTTTCAATAATATCATATGTTTTTTTCATATGACCTGGAAATCAATTAATCATTTATTAATCTCTTTCTTTGTTCATAAATAAATATCCATCAATTCCATGAAGCATATTAATTGTTAATAAACCCTCATCATCTACATTTTTGATTTCATGAATAATTTTTGGAACCTCAATATATCTAGCAACAGTTTCAATAATATGTGTTTTAAATTCTTTACCATTAATTAATTGTATAGATTCATAAACATTTAATTGGTAAGGATATTTTAATTCATTCATTCTATTAACAATAAGTTGGGGTTTAGTTGAATAAATTTTAATAACACTTTGTTTATATTTAGGAAAATAAAAATTGACTGATAAATAACCAATAATAGAATAAATAATACTTAAAACTAAATTAGGAGAAAAGAAATATTCAGCACCTCAATGATTTGGAGTACTTATACCAGCTGATACATAACTTCCTAAAATAATTCCAATAAACATAGTTATTGTATTTAGAATCATCAAAGTATTTCCTAATTGTTTTCTAGCTTTATCACTTCAATAGATACTTGGAATATCCATTCCACCAGTACATCCACCAATAATATAATTAACTGAAATAGTTAAAGGATAAAATAAAGTTAATAAAGCAGTATAACCAAGTAATGATAAGACTCTTGGTAAATCCATATATCCTTCTTTTGTTCTTAAAGCATCAATCACATCTCATTGTTGAGAATCCATATTATTAAATGCTTCTAAACTATCAACTTTACCATTTAATTCATTTGATAATGGCAAAAAATGAATTAATGAACCCCTTGGAAAGTAATTTCATGACAAAACATAAACATCATACTTATTTAAATTATCGTCCATTGTTAATGGATTACCTAAAAAGAAATAATTAAATTTATTAGTTGGATTAATAAAGATAGGAATTGATAGTAATAAACCACAAAATGTTGCTGTAACAACAAAGACTAATGTTAATTTTGTGAACCTCTTTCCAACTTTATATCAAGCAAATAAAATTAAAGGTATATTAGCTAGAAACCAAATACCCCAAAAAAGACCCTGGTATACATCATTACTAATATCTTGATTTACTCCATGCAAAGATAGTGCCGTACCAATCAATCTAGCAAATCCTTGGAACAATCCAGAAGTTCCACTAGAATAAAGTCCAGTAATATCTACAAAGAAAAAAGTGATAACTGAATAAATGACAGCAGATATAGTAGTAACAAGATATCTCATTGTTACTCTTTTTTCATCATACATACCAGCAAAAAAAACTGAAGCAGCATGTAATCTTACACGGTCCATTTTACTTTGAACATATACTCTTTGGTTATATTCATCAGTATTTTTAGTTAAACCAAAAGAAAGAATTTTACCTAGATTAATTCTTTTACTTCTTTTCTTATTTTGATATCTTTGACTAACATTTTCATTAAAAGAACTAGTAGAATCAAAGGAATTGCTATTTACAACCTCTTCAACACTACTAGTTTCAAATGTTTTGTTATCATCGAACTCTTCTTTATCTTCTAAATTCATGTTCATGATAAAAATAATAAAATATTAAGCGTTATTTTTTATTTAAAGGTTTAATTCTAGCTTCTTTACCAGATAAATTTCTTAAGTAAGATAAATATGCTCTTCTTACCTTACCTTTACTAATAACTTCAATCTTATTAATTAATGGAGAATGTGTTTGAAAATTCATTTCTAATCCAACTCCTCCAGAAATTTTTCTTAACATAAAAGTTTGATTAAGACCACTTCCACGTTTTCTAATTACAACACCTGTAATTTTTTGAATTCTGGTTTTTGCACCTTCTGTAATTAGTAAGTGAACAGTAACTGTATCACTAGGTGCAAAATCAGGCACATTACTTTTTAATTGCTTTGCTTCAATATTATTGATAGCTTGTTTTCTATTAAAACCCATCTTGTTCATTTTTCCTACCTCTGAGATATTTTTTATATAAATCTGGTCTTTTAGTTTTTGTTTTTATAATCTGTTGTTCTTTTCTAAAAGCATTTATTTTTTTGTGATTTCCACTTAGTAATATTTCAGGTACCTTATATCCTTCAAAATCTAATGGTTTTGTGTAAATTGGATAATCAAGTAAATTATTTTCAAATGATTCATTTTTAAAACTATCTTGTTTTATAACACCATTTAACAATCTAGAAATGCCATCAATAAAAATTAAAGCTGGTATTTCTCCATTAGTTAAAATATAATCTCCAATTGAAAATTCTTCATCAACATAAAACTGAATTCTTTCATCAAAACCTTCATAGTGACCACAAATTAAAATAATATGTTCTTTTTTAGCTAATACTTTTAATTTGTGTTGATTTAACACTCTTCCTTGTGGAGATAAAAGAATTTTATATCCTTGTTCAATATTTTTTAAACATTTTACAATTGGTTCTAATTGCAAAACCATTCCTTCTCCACCACCAATTTGATATTCATCAACCCTTTTGGTTTTGTTACTAGAATAATCACGAAAATTAATTATTTCTATTTCAATCAGTTTATTCTTGATTGCTCTTTTAATAATTGAAAATTCTAATAATGGTTTAATAAATTCAGGAAATAAGGTTAAAACGGTAAATTTCACTATTATTTCTTACTTGCAATGTAGTTTTTTCAAACACCATTTTTCTTTAAGATGCTTAAAACTGTATCGCTTGGTTGTGCACCATGTTGTAGATGATAAATAATATCTTCTTCTCTTAATTCAACCTTACCTTCTTTAGGAGCATATGTTCCTAAAAGTGCAATATATCTGCCATCTCTTCTTGTCTTAGAATCAATAGCAACAATTCTATAGAATGGATCTTTATGTCTTCCCATTCTTGTCAATCTAATTCTTAACAAAATTTCACCTCATAAAAACTAAAAGACTATTGTTTAAAATTTGACCACAATAGTCAATATATATAAGATATTTTATAATAAAAATTTTTCTTTCTAATTTATTCCATTTTA
>JAHHTJ010000017.1 GCA_020024715.1 Mycoplasmataceae bacterium | reverse complement strand
ATCTAGATGATTTTGTATCTAAAATGCCAATTTATATTTTAAAAACCGTAACTTCGTTTGGTGATTTGGTAAACTGATTTATAAAATTTAGAAATAATTATAAATATAACAATCAATTACTTAAACATAGTGAAAACATCATATTTAATTTTAATTTTTATAAAACATATAAATATAATTGAAAAAATATATTCGTTTAACTCCATTTATTTGAATACTTAATCAATTAAGATTGTTAAGAAATCATTTGTCTCACCATGAACCATTATTTTATGGAAGTTAGATTATAAGAATTACGATGATAAGAACACTTCAGGTACAAAGATTATCAATATAATGTCTTGTTATATAAATAATTGTTCTAATAATGATTTAAGATTTACAATTCAAATAATTGAATTTATATTAAAATTGAAAAATAATGAGATTCAAAAAGAAATAGAATTACTAATTAATCAATTTATTTCTTCTAATTCAAATGTAGATATAAAAAATATAATAAATTCCTTTTTTAATTAATATAACAATAAAATGCACTCCTTTTGCAGAAGTGCATTTTACTCCCCTCCTCTAGAGGATCAATCAATATAATTGTAACATGAATATATTTTTTTAAAACACTTGTTGTTTTAACTTAGACACGTCTTGGACTCTGATAATTTGAAAAGAATTATTATATTAATAAAGAAAGCATGAAAAAGTAAGCTCCCCTTTTTTATTACAAGTCTTACTTAAACAAAATGTATATTAGTATTATAAAATAATAATTATAAACAACCATACATACTCTATTTAAGTTAAATAATAAATGTTTATTTTTTCAAAATATATTTGTTTATAATATTAAAAAATTGTGATTTTTATTTAAAAAAAATTATTTTTAAGTAAAATAAAATTGTTTTATTTAAGTTAATACATCACATAAGGAGAAAATTTGATGAATAAGTTCTTAACTGTTCAATCAGATTATGACTTCAATAGTGAGAAAACTGACATTATTAGTGATTCTAATGCTAAATATTGTTACTTTTTTTACATTAATAACATTAGTCATAAATTTGATTTAGACTTACAAGATTATCATTTCGATGAGAAAGATGGTCTTAATAAGGAAGAATTAGATCAATTACAAAAATTCAGTAATTTGACTAAGTCTTCTATTGTGATTCAAATTATTAACTCAGTTTTTAATAGAATAGCAACTTTGACAACAAGTAAAAATGGTTCTTTATTTGCGAATATGAGTAACAATCCGCAAAGTCCATCATATATTACTTATGATCAAAACAATGATTTTTCTAATAGTATTTTAGGTAATATTCATACCAATAAAATGTATTCATTTTCAGCAAATGTAAGTAAAGAAAGTTACTTATATCGTTTTGCTGATCATTTAAATATTATGTTTTATTTACAACAAGATACTAATAGAATTGTTGGTGGATTTGTGCTAAATAAATTAGATTCAGATAGTAATAATTTTGATGATACTTTAAATGATTATTATATTTCTAATTTAATTAACACATTTATTACTGATCAATTATATCCATATGACTTAGAACTATTATTAGGAATTGATAAAGGTTTAATCGATAAACAAGGTAATGACAAAAATGCTGTTGAACCTATAAAACCATTATCAATGGAAGATTCAAATATTGCATTATTAAAAGAAAACTGAGAAAAGTTAATCACAACAAAATTTTTAAAATATAAAACTGATCTTAGCGAGGAAGAAGTTGAATATTATAAAAATACATTATTTTACTCAATTATGAGTACTTGAATGATTATTGTTCATATCGTTGAAGAATTAGATGAGTATTTCACAAGTGGTAATGAAGAAAAATTAATTCAGACAGCGAAAGCTAAGGAACAAGTTGTTTCTAAGATTAACATGACAGAAACAGCTGATTTCTTGTCAATAGCAAATTACTTAAAGGTTGCAAAGACCAATGATATTATGGCAAGAAAATTTGATAATTATTCTTTAAGTAAACCAAGAATGTTGTTTGATGTTTATAATGAAGACAATATTTTCTTATTAGATGCTAATCAAATTATTAAAAATCGTATTTTGACAAGTTATTTAATGATGATTTTGTTTAGAGATGAATATGGAATTAGTGATATAAATTCTAATTTTTTAAACATTAATCAATTGAGAAGATTATTACAAGAAGATGTACAAAATGGTTTTTCACAAACTCAAATTGATGAATTTACAAAAACTATTTGTGCTCAAAATTTTGATTATGTTTCATTTATTAACGATAATCAAATTGTTTTATTACATAACCGTGCGAATGATAAAAATGTACAATTTAAGAAAATTGTTAACTACTATACATGAGCAACCGTTTTTGTGGCATCTAAAGAACTAGAACGTAATGATTTAAAAGATCATACTGATTACATTATGATTAGTAATCAAAAATCAAAAGTTGTGTTTTTTAGACAAATTATTAGAGATATTGAAGATATTAAATTTAATTGAGATGATGATTTTTTTGGGGTTAAACAAATTAAAAACATTGTTTTTACTATGAACAAACAAACTAAATTAGTTGAATCTTTAAATGGTTTGATGGATCGTGTTAAAACTGAAGATGAAATTTTTAAAAGACAAACTGAAAGAACTTCTATTATTTTATCTTTCATTGTCGCATTATTGATTGGATATGTTGATTTCTTAGCTTGTGTTTTTAGTATTCTTCCATGTTCTTGAATTGCTGTTAGCTGAAATTGAATTTTAGGTACTATTGGTTTCACAACCTTTACTACGACGATTAATATGATTATTTTGATGCTAACGATAGTTTATCTTGGAAGATTGCGTTCTCGATATAGAAATATTGATTCAAGAGCTAAGAGAATAAGATATTCTAAAGAACGAACACCTAAATATGTTGACCAATAAAATATGGAAAAAATACTAAGTTCACAAGTAGAAAATAATAATTTAATTTCTTTTAATGCTATTTTGCCAGTAGCAGAATTAAAAGATAGTATTATTATTCCATTCTACTTTAATCACAATCGTTTTACCCCAATTTCTCAATTAAATACAGAAAAATTTAAAAATAATTTAAAAGGTTCTATTAATTCAGCACTTAATGTAATAAACAACAAATTAAAATTAAATAATCTAAATGAAAATCGTTTAACTTGTGAGTATTTTGAATACAAAGAATCTTATGAACATATCGATTTTTTAAATCGTAAACACCCTTTTTCTTTTGCATTTAAATTTAATGAAAATGACTATATTTCAGATTCATTTATTGGTTTTGATTTACATATTTATCATGACCAAGAACACGATAATATTAATGGCGGAATAAATTTACATATTAAACCCATCAAGGATTTTAAATTTGATAATGTTTTAAAACAAGTATATTTATCAAATTTTATTGAATATTTCATTGAAAATTATTTTATTGTTGAATTAGCAAAAATTTATCCGGATTTATTTATTACAAAAACAATTAATCGTAACGATAAACCAATTGTATCAACAAAAATACATGAAATTGACATTTTTCATAATTTAAAACAAGATTGAGAAAATTTAGTTCATGAAAAATTTAATCAAAAGGATGCTGAATCATTAAATAATGATTTCTTTTATAGTTTATTGAATTCTTTTTTATTAATTGTTAATTTAATTAACATAGTAAGAATAACTGTTGTTAAAAATGAATCAATTAGTTTTCAACATGTTCTTGACTTAGATAAGTTTAATATGCAAGAAGAAAAATTACATGATTTTAATATTTTATTTAAATTATTAGAAAATTATAGTAAAAATGATTTTAATTATAATTTAAAGGAATATAAGGATTTAACTCATAATGATTACAAAATAAGAACTAATCGTTTCACCAGTTTAAAGATAAGTTTTTATCAATTCTATTATTTGCATAATATTGTTTTCAAAAAAGAAGTTAGAGAATTAATTAATAATTTAAATGAGGAAGATAATTTAACTACAACTCAAATTAATATGATAAATTTCATTATTAATTCAACATTAAATTCTGAAAAATTCATGCTAAGCATTAAAAGTAAATTATTTATTTCTTGAAATGAATTTACACAAATCTCTCATGCTATTTTAAATGATGAAGAATTTAATAAAGAAAACAAAAATAATGTAATTTCTTCTCGTTTTTATAACAATAATCATTTTGCTGGTTATAACAAAGATAATTATTTACTGTTAGCATTCATTGAAGATAGTATTGATCAAGAAGCAAAACAAAAAGTTAATTATTTTTATGCTTTAGCATTTATTTATTTTGGAGCTAGTTATGTTGGTTTTAAGGAAATTGAAAACTATGCAGAATTTGTAATTGCTAGTGGTTATAATCACAAGAATTTTTCATATCGTAGAATTGTTCGTGATCTTAGAGTTATTGGATTGGATTTATACAATAATTTATATGGTATTAATGGTATTAAATACATCGTTAAGCAAATTGATAGTCAATATCATTTACATAAAGGGATAGATCATCTAATTGAAAAGGTTAGAAAAGAAGATGAAGCAGATAAATTAATTGTAGAAAGAAATTCAATTGCTACAGCTTTTATTTGTGCTTTATTTGTTGGAATTGTTTGATTTATTGACCAATGTTTTGCTTCATTACAATCATTTGGTACAGGAATTGGTCAAGGACATTTTTTTGCAGGTTATACAAGTGGTCCGGGAATGCCAAATGGAACTATTCCTATGCCAGTTATATTTGGATTTGTTGGTACTGCTTCTTTTGTTATTCTTGTAATAACGTTAATTTTAGCTTATCAATGTATTAAGATTTACGTCACATTTGTACAAACAAAAAATCGTGGTTTGCAAAATATTTATTAGAAAGGAGTTAAGATGAATAATATTAAAGATATTAATATAAGTACAAATTATTTTTGAACAATCAAAATTTTAAACAAAAACTCCTTTATTAAAAATGTTTTGAATTATGAAAATGAAGAAGTTTTATTTAAAATTATTAACAATAAATTACAAACTATTAATCAAATTTGTCATGTAAATAATGAACCTTTGTACATTACTAATAATGATAGTATTTTAAATTTTATTAAAGTAAATGAAAATATTTATGAAAAAGTAAATGATACCAATAAAAAAAATATATATGCTTATCGTACAAAATTAAATGAAAAATATTCAAATAATTATTTTATCGATGAAGTAGAATACTTAGTTTCATTTGATATGGACACTTATTTTGTTCAAGGTGGAATGAGTTGAAAGTTTAGCAACGAATGAAAACAACGTTTCTTTAAAAATCAAAGTAATTTTAATATTAATGAAGAATTTAATAATATTTCAACAATTTTTTTAAATAATTTAATTAAAAATTTCTTTTTAGAAATGTTAAAGAAATTTTCATTTATTGATTTAGTTAATTTAATTAAGGATAAAAAATTACATAATTTACATCGTTTACATTTGTTCAACAATGATGTTTATAATATTGATGAGTTATATAATCAATGAACTAAATATTTATTTGATGGATTTTTTTATAAGTTTTATTCTACAACTGATGAATTTATTACTACAGCTAGAGAAATGTTTGATTTCTTTTTATTATTGTTTTTAAATAATTTTGCAGTTGCTGATGAATTAAAACAAAAATTTTATTTAAAACCTGAAGATATTATTGATAAAAAATCATTTAATTTAATCAATAATAAAGATATCAATACAGCAATTAACAAAACAGCTAATTACTTATATGAAGATACTAAAGAATTATTTCCAAAAAAAGAAGATTTTGTAAACATTGTTGCTGGATTAACTAGAGATAATATTTTTTTATCATTGCCTAATGTTACTTATGATATTGGTTTAATTAATACAGATGATTTTTTCACAAAAGATTTTTATTTAAATAAAAAAGATATTTATTTATACAATATGTTTCTTTTATACCCAGAAATGTTTTCAATTAATCATGATTCTTGTCTAAAAATTACTTATGATGAAGTAATTAATAATTTAAGAAGGTTTTATTTAGATGATTATTTAACTTCAGATGAATACACAAAGAAAATAGATAAACATATTCTTTATGACAATTACAACTATTGTGCATTTACAAGAAGTAACAACACTTTAATTTATCATACAGATTCAATTGAAGAAGTTGAACACAACACAATTTTTAGAAATAATTTAGCAATATGTAATGCTGCGTTAGGTAAAGAATTAAATTTTAGATTACTTCATATTCAATGACATTTAGCTTTACAAGCTGCAAGAATTAGAAATAAGTTTATTTATCGTCAATTAGAACAAGAATTAAATGATATTTCACAACCAAGTATTTTAAAAAAAGTAAATAATAATTTTTCTCAAAGTGTACAAAATTATGCTAGAGAACTTCGTACTTTTGAAAATATTAAAAATTTAAATAATGAAGTTAAAATTCGTGATGAATTTGATAAAAGACAAAGATTTATTGAAATTATTATTTTAGGTTTCATTGTTGCTTCATTAGTTTCATTAATTGATTATGGTAATATGGTTTGATCTGATTTGTCATGTTCTTGTTCAGGATATGGAGCAAATTTATGAGGAGCCACACCAAATCCAAATCCAAATTCTTGGTGAAATCAAACACCACAATCTCCAGCTGCTAATGCTGGTGGTTCAATGATTCCTTTATGGTTATCTTCATCTTGTATTGGATTAACATTATTTATTATTTTTATTAATACATTAATATTAATTGGTAGTTTAATATATCTAATATATGCAAGTAAGAAAAATAAAGATATTGCTAAGAGAAAGGATGTGAAATTATAATGCAAGACATTAAAACTAATGTTTGTGTAGAACAACATTCTCATCAATTTATTCATGATGATAAAGAACAAATTGTTGATTTATTAAATTTTCAGATGGTCTTTCCTTTTAATGTAAAAAACTTAAATTATAAATTATTTCTTCATGAACAAAATCTTAAGCATTTAACTTCAAATGAAGAAAAAGTAATAAAGCAAGCGCAGTCAAATCCAAAAAGATATGTGATATTTTCAAAAAATAATAAGTTTTGAAAAAACGGAAAATTAGAACAAGCAATAAATTATATTTTTACAAACATAGTTAATAGTACAAATATGAAGCTACCGATTTTTGATAAGTTTTCTAATGGTAGTTATATTGATATGATTGAACATGCTTCTGATGCATTTAATGAAGATAATATTTCAAATTTTACTTATAACATTAATATTAATAAAAAGTCATCAATATATAGTGTTTTAAAAAAGTTCAAATTAACATTGAATGTTAATAGGTTATCTGAAAGAGTTTCAGGTGGATTTATATTAGATTTTAATTTACATCCATCTTTAGCATTTGAAGATACAGTTGATCTTATATATTTATTTAATTTATTTAAAGAAAATGTTAATGCTCAATTATTACCATTAAATATGGAAAGTGTGTTAGATATAATTTCCGGTAATGAAGTTAAAATTACTCATAGTCATGGTTATGATGATAAACATGAACATTATGCAAAGTTAACTCAATTAAATTCAATTGTTGATTTTAAATATATTTCTATCAATACTTTATATAAATTATGAAATAATTTATTAGATGAAAAATATATTTATGCTCATGGACATCAATTTAGTAATGAGCGCATTCAATACTTAAAAAATGATTTATTTTATGCATTATTATTAATTATGTTTTTAAATGTTTATGTTGTTTCTGAATTAAATGAAATTTTTACTTCAACAAATAGTTTTTCTATTTTTGATATAAATATGTTAAGCGCAAATGTTCAAAATGATGAAACAAATGCTCCAAATAATAAGGATTATTTTGATCGTTTTGTTCAAATGTTACATCATAATTGCTTACACCATGGTTCTATTTTTGTTAATGTTAATGAAGAAAATAAGAAAAATAAAATTATTAAAGGTAATCCAATCTCTTTAAGAGATGTAAAAATTAATTATTCATTATCTTCCCCATCTATTGTTTACAATATGAAATTTATAAAGTTTAAAAATGTTGTTCACTTTAATGAATTATTAAAAAATGATGAATATTTAGCTATTTTCTTAATGATTCTTTTTCCTAATACCTTTAGTTTAAATATGAGTGATAATAAGATTTTTCCTAAGCTTGATTTAATTTATGATTATATGAAATATTTAAAAGAAATGGATAAAGAAAAATATCGTTTAGAAATTAAAAAGTGTTTATGTGAAAATACTTATTATTTTTATTCATTCATAAAAAATGATAATGTTATTTTATTAGAAAATAATAGTTATGATGTAAGATCTAAACTAACATTAGAAAATATTTCATATTATTATTTAATTGGTATTTGTTTTATCCAATCTAGATTAAATGAATTAAAAATTCTTGAAAAAATTGGTAATTTTGTTGAGTTTACTAATGATATAAGATGAAAAAATATTCCGTATCATAAATTACAACGTGATTTAACAGATATTGATTTTGACTGCGATTCTATTAATTTATTTGCTAATCAGAAGTTAACATCTATTTTAAATAAAATGCAAAGCGATTATCAATTAAAAGAAAAGATAACCACTGAACAAGATAAAATACGTTGAAGTGATGAATTATTTAAAAGAGGTATTGAAAGAAGTAACTTTATAATTGCGTTTATTGTTGCTATTCTTGTAGGATTCATTAATTACTTTGGACAATTATATTCTGAAACTACTGATTCAAACGTAGTTGGTGTTGGATATCCTGGAATTGATTTATACTTTCCATGAATTCCAATGACAATTTCTTGAGCTTCTGTTGCTGAACTTTCAATGATCATAATACTAATTTATGCATTTTATCGTAGTATTTATTTTAGAGTTAAATTAAAATTAATTGATGAACATAAGATTCAATTATTTTAATTAGAAAATATCATTATAATAATGTTTAAGTACACCACAATATAATCAGTGGTGTACTTTTATATTGAATAATAAAATAATCTACATTTTTTAAAATATTTAAATTAACTAATAAAAACTTTTATGTAAATATTTCTTTATCTAATTATTAAGTAATTTTGCTGTTTTGTAATTTAGAAAGATAGTAGTCCGCTTTTTATGTAAGAATTATTTTATTATTTCTTCTTACTAAAC
>JAHHTJ010000016.1 GCA_020024715.1 Mycoplasmataceae bacterium | reverse complement strand
CAATTACAAAGACTAAATATAAAACAATGATTAGATAGATACTTACTTAAAGATCAAAATGTTTGTTATAACAAAAAAAAATAAATTTTTATTGAAAAAAACAAGTTGTAAGATTGCTAAAATGTTTAATAAATAATAATATAATTGTTCTTGATGATAAACAGCCAAAATTAATTAATAATCTTCAAAAGATGATTAAAAAGCAAAAATATCGATTATTTACTATTCTTCATCCAAGAAGTGATTAGTGGTGATTTTATAAATATAGATATAGAATAAAATTTTCAAATTTGAAAATTAAAAACATATTTTGTATCTATTTAGTAATAAATTAAACAAAAGATACTTTATTAACTTTATATGCAAAAAAAGAAACAAACAATGGTTATTAAATCCTTTTTAACAATCAAAAAAATATGAAGTACAAATAAACATAACCTCTATTAGTGGACAAAACTAATAAGGGTTTTTAAAGAAAATCTATGAAAAATATTGCTAAATATATATGCTTGAATAATCTAACAAATTCTAAAAATAAATATTATGAAGGTTATATGACTTTATATCAATGGACACAAAGGTATTTAAAAGCTAGTATTTTTGGCTTGCTTAGAATTGCAAATAGAAGAAAGAAATTTTGTTTTCTAATGCTAATAAAACAACAAAAACAAAAGCAAGAAGAAGCAAGAGAAAAGTTTTATAAGGAATTAGAAAAATTACCAATGGATCAATTAATTGAAATTATTAAAATTTATAATGACTTTGCAGATGATGTAGAAAGTGAAAAAGATATCAAAAAGAAATGCAAATTAGCACATGATTTTTATATCATTCAAGATAAAATAAAAGTTCCTTTTTATCTCTTTTTTTGTTGTAATTGGTATTTCTAAATCTTCCTACTATAAGAATGTTAATAATAGTAATTTAGAAGGAATTGATCATAGAAAAAGAATTGATGAAAATAGTGTCAAAAAATTAATATGTGAAATTTATTTTGAAAGTAAGAAAACATATGGATATAAAAGAATTAAATATGTTTTAAATAATAAATATAGTGTTCAAATATCTCATAAAACAGTTTATAAGTATATGAAAAGTATGCAAATTTGTTCACTAATAAGAAAAAAGAATCAAAGAAGAATAGATTTAAAGAATACCAAATATAAATGTGAAAATTTACTAGAAAGAAATTTTAAACAACCTATTAACAAAGTATTATGTACTGATGTTACATATATTCCTTATAGAGAAAAAAATTTATATTTAAGTTCAATTATTGATGTAGGTTCAAATGTAATTAAAGCATGAAAACTTTCTAATAAAAATGATATTAAATTAGTTATGGATTCATTCTATTCTGTTGAATTTTTTGCTAAAGAAACAATCATTCATAGTGATTATGGATTCCAATATAGTTCAACTATTTTCCAATAATTTCTTAAAAACAATCAATTAGTTCAATCAATGTCTAGAGTTGCAAATTCTCTTGATAATAGACCAATTGAATATTGATTTTCAATCTTAAAAGAAGAGTTTTTAATAAGAATAGATTATGAAAAATTTTCTATTCAAAAATTAGATAGAGAAATAAAAAACTTTATAGACTATTACAATAGCAATAGACTACAAAGTAATTTAAATTATCTATCACCTAACCAATTTGTAAAATTGTCCACAATTAGGTGTTAAGTTTATACTTAACATTTCCATAAATTTTTTAATTTTTTCATTATTATTTATCATAGTTGTAAATTATTACTTCCTTTGTGGATTTATCATCCAATTATCTGGTATAACTTTTTTATTAAAATTTATATATAAATCATTGACTGGTTTTGTATTATTATGATTAGTAAATAATCATTTAACTCCTTTGCAACATACTTCGATTAATGCGTTTGCTAATTCTATTTATTCTTGTCAAAATTACTATAATAATTATAAATTTTTATTTTTATTAACATCAACATCATAAAAAGAATAAGAAAAAGTATAATCTGATTTTATTACATCAAGATAGCAAGTATTTTTATTATTGCTATCTTTTACTTTAAAATATTTTAAATATGAAGTTATAGGTTGAAATTTTTTTTCATCTATGAAAGGTTTTTTTAGTAATGTATTACAAATTAAATATTTAGAAATCTTTGAAAAAGGAGTGTCATTTTTATTTATTAATATTTTTAAATTATATTTTTCTAAATCTTTATCTTTTAATGCATTTGGAGCTTCTAACATTAAATCCATTCCGATTGAGTTTTTTGGGAATGCAATAACATCACGAATAGAATTAGTATTTAATAAAATCATTAATAAACGATCAATTCCTAAAGCAATTCCACCATGAGGAGGCACACCATAATTAAATGCTTCTAATAAAAAACCGAATTTATTTTGAATTTCTTCTTCATTCATTCCTAAAGAAATAAAAAGTCTTTTTTGGATTTTTTCGTCATGTATTCTAATGCTTCCACCACCAATTTCATAACCATTTAAAACCAAATCATATGCATCTGCTTTTGCATTTTTTAAATCTTTGTCAAATGTATCTAATGAATCTAAACTAGGACTAGTAAAAGGGTGATGAGCAGCTACATATCTTTTTGCTTCTTCACCATATTCATATAATGGAAATTCAGTAACTCAAATAAATTTTCAATCATTTGGATTAACCATTTTAAATAGTCTTAAGGCTTGAAATCTAACATTACCCATTGCTTTTTTTGCAACATCAAAAGAAGCATTAATCATTAAAATCATTCCATTACTAAATTTATTATCTTTAATTAATTTATTTAATAGTTCAATTTCAATTTTTTTAGCAATAACATTATTTAGTTGCAATACATTATCTTTAATTTCTAATCAAATTAAACCTAAAGCTCCTTTATCTTTTGCTAATTTTGTTAATTCATCAATATCACTAGATGAAGCAAAAACATTCGCAAAAAAGCAAGCTTGCAATGTGTTGTTATTTTCAACTTTTAAAACTTTTACGTTTGATGTTTCAAAATATTTAGATACATCAATTATTTTATTTTTGATTCTTAAATCTGGTTTATCAGAACCATAATCATTAATTGCATCTGTGTAAGTTATTTGTTCAAAAGATTCACTATTTTTATTAAATAAATTTTTTAAAACTTCTTGAATCATTTTTTCTGTTAATTTTATAATATCATTTTGATTTACAAAACTCATTTCCATATCTAATTGTGTAAATTCAGGTTGACGATCCAATCTCATATCTTCATCCCTGAAACACTTAGCAATTTGAAAATATTTTTGCATTCCACTTAGCATAAGTAATTGTTTATAAATTTGTGGTGATTGATCTAATGTATAAAATGTTCCTGGTTTTTTACGAAAAGGAATTAGAAAACCATTAGCTCCTTCAGGAGTGATTTTAGTTATGTTTGGAGTTTCAATATTAACGAATTGATTATTAATTAAATATGTTGTAAATTGATATAATAAATCACTTCTTAGTTTTAACATCTTTTGCATATTAGGTCTTCTAAGATCTAAATAACGAAATTTTAATCTAATATCTTCATTAGCATCTGTTTCATCAGCAATAATTAATGGACTTTCTTTTTTTGGTATATTATAAATTTCATAATCTTTTAAGATTAATTCATATTCACCAGTTTTTAAATCTTTGTTTACATCTTTTCTTCTTGTTAATATTCCAACAAAAGAAACAACGGTTTCTTTTGGCAAATGTAATATTTTATCAAAATCCTTAAAATCCTTGTTAATAACAACTTGTAAAATATCATAACGATCAATTAAATCAATAAAAATTAACGATCCTAATTTTCTAATTTTACGAATTCATCCTTTAACGTTAATTTCTTGATTTAATTGTTTTTCACATATATCACTAATTAAAATTCTTTCCATAATATTCCTACATCAATTTAATTCTTTTTAAATAAGTATTAATAAGCTCTTGATCTTTTTCTTTTGTTAAATCAAGATCTCTCATAAAGTTTAATCACAAAATAAGTTCTAAAATACTTTCTTGTATATCATTTATTTTTTTATCATTACTAATAATTTGAATTTGTTTTAATAAACAATCAACATAAATATGATATTGATCATTAATATGATCAAGTTTAATTAATAAATTAATTGGTTCATTTTTATTATATTTAATAAGTATCAAATCTTCTTTTAAATAAGGTAAAACTTCAATATTAAAATCATTATCCAAATAATGATTTAACTTATTTAATAAAAGATTTATAAAGTTTTTACTACTATCTGTCATAATATTATTTTTTTTATAATCAATATTATTATATTTTTCTTATCAATTTCTTTATAAAAATTCAATGTTATATCTATTTAATGTTATAAGTATAAATATAAAAAAGGAAAGCAAAGGAGAACATATTCTAAATATGAAATGCAGAAACTGCGGCAAAGAATTTGACGTTGCCAAAGGTTGCTTAGGCAGATTTTGCTCCGTTGATTGTAAATATTCACATAACGGTAGCAGATAGTTTAAGAACAACTATAAAATAGAACTAAGATTATTTATATCTTAGTTTTTTATTTAATAATGTTCAAGTTTAATTATAATAAATAATACATTTATAATTATTGTTAATATGCAAATACAAAATAAAAAATTTTTAATTGTTGGTTCTGGAATAACAGCTGCTACTTTAGCTACTTTATTATCTGAACATGAAGCTAAAGAAGTTAAAGTAATTGAAAAAAATAATCATCTTGGTGGAAACGTTTTTGACTATCAGGATGCAAATGGTTTTTTTATTCATAAATATGGACCTCACATTTTTCATACTAATTATGATGAAGTAATAAATTTTGTTAAAAAATATTCAGAATTTGATTTATTTACTCATCAAGTGTTAGTTAAATATCAAGATCAAGAAATTATCTTTCCTATTAATTTTGATAGTATTTATCAAATTACTAAATCGCAATCTATAATTGAAAAATTAAAAAAACATTTTCAAAAAGAAGAACAAGTTTCAATTCGTCAATTAATGAATGTTAATGATGAAGAGATTAAAGCATTAGCTGATTTGATTTATAAAAATATTTATGAAAATTACACTATGAAAATGTGAGAAATTTCAGCTGATAAAATTGATTTAAATGTTTTAAATCGGGTAAAAATTAACTTAAATCATGAATGGAATTATTTTCCAAACGATAAATTTGTTGGAATGCCTAAAAAAGGATGAACAAACATGATTGAAAACATGTTAAATCATAAAAATATTAAAGTTTTTTTAAATTACGATTACAAAGAAACTTATAATCTTACAACTTTTAAAATGCTATTAGATTATCATGTCTATGATGCTATTTTTTATACAGGAATGATTGATGAATTATTTAATTATGAACATGAAGCACTACCTTATCGTTCTTTAGAATTTACTTTTGAATATCTAAAAGATACTGATAGTTTTCAAAATGCTAGTGTAGTAAATTATCCAGCAGATTTACACTTTACAAGAATAACAGAATATAAAAAATTAACTCAGCAAAATAATTTAAAAGGTACAGTTATTGGTAAAGAATATCCAGGACAATATGATTCTACATCTCCCCGCTTTTTTAATCCTTGTTATCCAATTAGTAATATTGAAACAACTAACACTTATAATAAGTATTTACAAGAATTAAAAAAAGTTAAGAACTTATATTGTTTAGGTAGATTAGGTCAATACAAATATTATGATACTGATGATGCTATATATAGTGTTTTAAATTTCTTTAAGGAATTAATCAATAATGATTAAGACTAAAACTTTAAGTATTATAGTTCCGGCATATAATTGTGCTTCATATGTTCATAATTTATTTGAGCATATACCTTTTAGTCAATTAGATAACGAAGTAGAAATAATTGTTATAGATGATGGAAGTAAAGATGACACATATAATGTATTATTAAAAATTGCTAATACTTATGGCAAAGAAAATGTAAGAGTTTATAAAAAAGAAAACGGAAATTGAGGTAGTGTTCATAATTTTGCTAAGCATTTAGAAATTAATGGAAGATTTGTTAAAACATTAGATAGTGATGATTATTTAGATCCTTATGGTTTAATTAAGTTTATTTCTTATTTAAAAACGATGCCAGATGATTTGGATATTGTTTTTAGTAATGTTAATTTTATTAATAACAAGGATGAAATTATTAGTCAGAAATTTTATAATCATTTGTTTAAAAAACAATTTTTTTCTATTGATGAAATTAAAATTACTAAATTATCAGTATTAACAGTTCACACTTTTACTATCAATACAAAAATTTATCAAAATTTAAACGATTTACCAGAAAAAATGTCATATATGGATTCTGTATTTATTTTTTTGGTAATGAATGCCGCTAGAAATAAATCTAGTTTTTTTTCATATGCACCTTTGTATCAATATCAATCAGGAAATGAATCTCAAAGTATCTCTATACAAAATTTTTCTAAACATGCAGATTGAATCAAAATTATGTTAGATACTCAAGCAACTTATTTTATGCAATTAAAAATGGATAAAACAAATTCTGTTGCTAAAAATAAAATATTAGGACAAATGATGCAATTAGGTTTTTTTCATTATTGCTATGCAATTGTACATAAAGAAGATTTAACAAATAAAAAAAAATCAGAATTAATGTTTGAAGAGTTAAAAAATATTAAACATATTTTAAACATAAATTACAATAAATATTTTGCAGATGCTGCAATTAAAATAATTTATTTTTTTCAATGTAAAATTTTACCTGGTTTTTTGCATTTAGCTACATTAGTTTTAAATAGCGGTTATTTAAAAGCAACAAAAAAAGATGGAAAAAGACAAAAATTAAAATGAAGTATAAAAAAAAGTATTAAATAATATTTATTCATTTCAAAATATCAACTAAAATAAATTAGTAATATACTATATATTAGTAAATTAAAGTATTAATTTAGTAGGTAGCTTATGAAACAAAATGAAATGATATTAAAATTATTTAATAAAAATTTAAAAGAAGTTTTTCCAGATGAAAAACCTTTATCAATGCATGAATTAGCATTATATCGTAAAAGTTTAAAATTCAATAATGATGAAAATAATATTTTAGATTCTGTTATTGACATTATTGTATATGCGGTAGGAGCAGCTTTTAAGGTTAGTTTATTAACAGGTATTGATCCCATTTTAATTGCTGACTCTCACAAAGAAGAAGAAGCCATTAAAAGAATTATTGAATGAAATAAAAAACGAAATTTAACAATATATAACTTAAGAAGAGAATTTAGTTTTATTTTAGAAGAAGTCTTTGAAGGAACATATTATCCACATGAAGATAGTCATCAAGTTAGTTTTAAAATTTGTGATAAATATTTTTTAGATTTAATTTTAACCAACCAACGCAATTATAAAAAAACACAAAGTTTTTTTATTCACATTTATAAATCATTTATTAAATTAGGTAAAGAATTAGCTAAAGAATATGAACCTGATGATTTTTATTATTATTTAGCAAAAGTAATGGATGCTAATGAAGCAAAAGGTAATAAAGTTAATCAAGAAGGAAAATTAATAAAAGATAGTGATAATTTCATAGCACCTGAAAAATCTTTTGTAAGAAAAACTATATGTGAACAACCTGAAACTATCAATAATGAATTAACTATTGCTTTTGAAGAAGTTATAAAAAATGATGCACATGAACAAATAGTTGAAAAATCAGAATTTAAAAAAGAACCAAATGATATTTCTTCAGAACCTTTGTTAGTAACTAATAATGATCGTCAAGCTCATTATTATGATGATCATGAAATTGCTTTTGATCATCAAGATAATTCTATTGATAACCCAAATATTTATACCACTAATTTAGATAATTATCATTTTACAGAAGTTTGAGCAAACAAAAATGATATCAATAAATTAAATTCTTCTGAAGAAAAGATAGAAGATGATTGAATTTATCATTTATTTCCTAAACAAGTACAAAATCAATCAGAAGAAACTAAAACAATAAATCCTATTGATTTAAAACCAGAATTAATAAGTTCAAATATTCAAAATGAAGAAATTGCAAAAAAAGAAACAATTAGTAATAATGAGGTTTTAACTTCTGATTTAGACTTATATAAAAAACCAGAAAAAGAAGAAAATAAACATGAAATTGAAGCTAAGATTTTAGCAAATAATTTTGATAGTTATCATTTTGCAAATCATGATGAAATTAAAAATGAAGATAAAAAAGGTATTTTAGTAAGTAAAAATCTTGTTAATGAAAAGAAGGAAGAACAAATTAAAAAGCAAGAAGAAGTAACAATTGCAGTTTCTCCAATTCCTTCAATTATTTCACAACCAGAAGTTGTTAAACAAGATGAAGGTGTGAATGAACCTATCTTAATTAGTAAAAATTATATACAAGAAGATAAACAAATCATTCAAGAAGTAAAAGAACCTGAAGTTTTAGTAAGTAATTTAAATAATTATCAAGAATCAATCCATGAAGAATCATCAAAACCATTAGACAAAGAAGATTTTAAAGATAAGCAACCTATTTTAATAAGCCCTAATAAAATTGAAGAAAAAAATAAATCAGAACCAATTGTTCAAAAGACTGAAGTTTTATCTAGTAATTTAAATAATTATCATCAACCAATTGAAACTAAAAAACCAAATGAAGAACAATTATTAATTAATAACGAACCAAAAGAACCTGTTTTAATTAGTTCGAATCATATTGAAACAAAATCAGAAATTAAAAAAGAAATAAAAGAACCAGAAATTTTAGCTAGTGATTTAAGTAAATATGATCAAACAAAAAAAGTAAATATAGAACAAGAAGTTAAAGATAATAATGAACCAAATATTTTAATTGGTAAAAATATTGATAATGTTCATCCACATGTTTATCAACCAGAAGTTATGCAAATTCCAAATACTTTAACTAGTAATTTAGATTTATTTGTTCCTCATCAACAAACAGAAGAACCTATCGAAACTCATACTGATAAAATTGATGAAAATTGAGTATATAGTATTTTTCCAAGTAAGATTGTAAATGAACAAGAAGAACCTGCTATTGATTTTAAATCATTAAAACCAATTATGATTTGTCAAACAAAAGATGTACAAATTATTAAATCAAAGAAAAAAGCTTCATACATTGAACCACCAATGCAAGCTAACTTAGAACAATATATGCATAATATTCAACCAACTCAACCAGAAAGAATGAAATTTCCAGAATTTACTGGAATTACATGAATAAATCCAGATCCTAATCACAAAGTTATTAATTATATTGATACAACACTAATTGATTTTGATAAATTACACGGTGAATTAATTAGTCCAAATATAAATAATGAACCAAAAGTTGAAAGAAAAACTCAATCTAATTCAAATGTTATCTTAACTTCTCCATTAGATTTATATTCAAAAAATGATAATGAAGAAATAAAAGAACCGATTTTAGTTAGTTCTAATCATTATGAAGAAAAAATAAATCAAGAAGTTAAAACAGAAGAAATTAAGATATCAACAAGTAATTTAGATAACTATAATCAACCAATTCAACCAGAAGAAGTTACTGAAGAAAATATTGATGATAAAGAAGGCATTTTAGTAAGTCCTAATCATGCTAATGAACAAGTTGAATCTAAACCAATTGAAGAAGAACCAGAAATCTTAGCAAGTAATTTAGATAACTATAATCAACCAATTCAACCAGAAGAAGTTACCGAAGAAAATATTGATGATAAAGAAGGCATTTTAGTAAGTCCTAATCATGCTAATG
>JAHHTJ010000015.1 GCA_020024715.1 Mycoplasmataceae bacterium | reverse complement strand
TATAATATAAAAATGAAGAAAGAATTAGAAAACGGAAAATTAATTATTATTAGTGGGCCAAGCGGTGTTGGTAAAAAAACAATAATAGATGAAATTTATCCTGATAAAAGTTTAAATTTATATCCATCTATTTCTATGACAACAAGAAAACCAAGACCTAATGAAATTAATGGAATTGATTATTTCTTTGTTAGTAAAGAAGAATTTGAAAAAAGAATAGCTGCTAATGAACTATTAGAATATGCATTATATAATAATAATTATTATGGAACACCTAAATTCTTTGTTGATAAAACATTAAAAGAAGGAAAAAATGTTTTATTAGAAATAGAAACCCTAGGTCTTAAAAAGTTATTAAATTTAGGTTTAAATTGTTATAAGATTTTTATTGCACCACCATCAGTAGAAATATTAAAAGAACGCTTAATTAAAAGAGGCACAGAAAATTCTGAAGTAATTGAAGCTAGAGTAAAAAAAGCAGAAGAAGAATTAAAGCATATAAATTTATATGATGTTTGTATTATAAATGATGATTTAGAATCTACAATTAAAAAAGTAAAAGTTGAAATCACAAAAAATATTAATAAATAAAATAATCTAAAAACTATTAAAAAAATAATCATCAAAATTTTGATGATTACTTTAATTTGATAACAACACTCAATAACTCATTAATTGCTTTATTAGTAATTAATATACGATCTCTAAGCTCATCTTCTGATTTAAATTGCAATTCAAAGTCGTTATATCGATCAATAACTAGTATTGAAACATAAGCATGTCCATTAGTTTTGTTTTTATTTATTTCTGTAGTGATCAAATCTTTAATTGTTAATAAATTAGGATCATCACTAGTAGAAACAACGCTTAAAACAATATCACAATCATATTCGTTTTTTAAATAATTTGCTAAAATTCTTGCTGATTTTTGTGAAATAAAATCATTAACATCTAAATCATCAAATTTATAAAATAAACTTTTGTCATTTAAAATAAAACCCATTTTAAAAACTTTTTCATAATTTTTTAAGATTGCAAAATTAGAACTAATCATTCCATTAGTAGAAGTTTCAATAATTCCGAGTTTTAAATCTAATTCTAAAAGTTTTTGAATTATTATATTTTGAATTCCCATTTTCTATTAAACTTCTTGTTTATTTTTAATTGCATTAGAAATAAATTTAATATATTCAACCATTGAAGCAAGACTAAATATAGTAGCAATAATCATCATTAGATTTTGTATCAAATATCACTCTAAAACTTGTTTTGTAGCTTGAGCTAATTCGTAATCAAAACGAAAGAAAAAGAAGATAAATATTATACCAATCATTTGAAAAGTAGTTTTTCATTTTCCTAATTTATGAGATGGAACTAAAATTGATTTTTGTAATGCTGTCATTCTAAAAGCATCTACAATAATATCTCTTAAAATTAAAATTACAACAATTCAAATAGGAATTAATCCCTTTGCTGCAAAACATATTAGTGTTCCATTAATTAATAATTTATCTGCTAGTGGATCTCATAATTTACCAAAATCTGAAATTCAGTGATATTTTCTTGCTAGATATCCATCTAAAGAATCAGTAATACTAGCTAAAATAAATAAGCTTCCAGCAACAATGTCATTAATATCAAAATTAGCTTTTACAACAGAGATTTGAAAATCTAGTGGTAAAGAATAAACTGTTTGATTTTTAGGAATAAGAATTAAAATAATCACAATTACCATTATAAAAATACGAAAAATTGTTAAATAGTTAGGAATGTATTTTTTTTGTATTCAACGATGCTTTTTCATTTATTAAAATTTAATAGAACCTGGAAATCTTGGAAATGGAATAACATCTCTAATATTTTCAATACCTGTTAACATCATGATCATTCTTTCAAAACCAATTCCAAATCCAACTGATTTATAATATCCATATTTTCTTAAATCAATATATCATTGTAATTTTTCTGGATTAATTTTTAATTCTTTACAGCGAATTAAAATTTTTTCAATATTTGCTTCTCTTTCACTTCCTCCAACTACTTCACCAATTCCAGGAACTAAACAATCAAAAGCAGCAACTGTTTTATCATCATTATTTAATTTCATATAAAATGCTTTAATTTCTTTAGGATAATTAATAATAAATGTTGGCATATCATAAACTTTTTCACAAATGTATTTTTCATGTTCACTAGCTAAATCCATACCAAAATAAAGATCTTTATTTTCAAAAATTACTTGCTTTTCTTCTTGATGTTTCTTTAATAAATCAACAGCATCTTTATAATCAATAATCGGAAATGATTTTGTTAAATATTTTTTTAATTTATTAATTAAATTTTCATCATTTTTTTTAGCACAAATTTTAAGTTCATATTGACAATGATCTAAAATTCATTTTATAACAAACTTTAATTGAGCTTCAGCAACACCCATTCCATACCTTTGATCATTGAAAGCCATTTCTGGTTCAATCATTCAAAATTCAGCAATATGACGATTTGTATGCGAATTTTCTGCTCTAAATGTTGGACCAAAAGTATAAACATTTTTAAATGCTTGTGCATAAGCTTCAGCATGTAATTGTCCAGTTACAGTTAAATATGCTTCTTCTCCAAAGAAATTTTTATTATCTTTTGTTTTAACAACAAAATTTTCTCCTGCACCTTCTCCATCATTTTCAGTAATTTCTGGAGAATTCAAATAAATAAAGTTAAAATGATGATAAAAAGCGTGTACTGCAAAACTAGCTTCACTTCTAATTCTCATTACTGCATTGAATAAATTAGATTTTGGTCTTAGTTGACTAATATCTCTCAAAAATTCAAAAGAATGTTCTTTATTTTGCAAAGGAAAATCTGAATCTGATGTTGCTAGTAATTTAATATTAGTTGCATTAATTTCATATTTATCTTCATTTTCTTTAAGAATAATGTTTCCAGTAACTTCAATTGCTGTTCAAACAGTAAATCGATTAACTTCATTAAAATTATTAATAATATCTTTTTTATATACTACTTGAATATTTCTAGCTGTTCCATCAGTAACATTTAAAAATCCAATTTTACCAGATGAACGGTTATTCCTAACTCAACATTGAATAGTAATTAATTCATTTTCTAATGCTGTTTTTTCATATGTAGATTCTAAGTCTTTAAAAGTTTCTATTTTCATTTCATGTACCTATTGTTCTATTTAATTATAAAACATATGAAAATATTTAAAATTAAAATAAATTACAGTCACATAAGGAAAAACGTTATAAAAAATTTAAGAATATTTTGATAAAGAAATAATAATTAATTTTTGTTAATTCTTTTAAAAATGATTCTTAATGGATTTGTTTTTAAATTATTAATTAAACGAAAATTATTAATATTATCTTGATTTATTTGCTTTATGTCAATAGCATAAGCACTTAAAATTTCTTTACTTGCTATTGTTAATATTGGAGATAAATAATAAAATGTTATTCTTACAATATTAGTTAATAAATGTAATAATTCTTGTAGTTGTTCGTTTTTTTGTTCAGCAAATAAAGTTCATGGTTTTTCTTTTTCTATTAAGTCATTAACTACTTGATTTAACTCAATGATAATATTAACTATTTTTGTAAAATCATTTTCATCTATTGCTAAGTTAATGTCGCTAATAACATTAGTTAAACTTAAATAATAAGAATTATAAAAATTATATCTTTGAACATCTGGAACTATACCATTAAAATATTTGTTAATCATAGCGATTGTTCTAGAAGCAAGATTTCCAAAAGTATTTGCTAAATAAGTATTATAAATTTCTATAAAACGATCTTTAGAAAAAATAGAATCGTTTTCTAAAATTAATCCTTTTACTAAATAAAACCTTAATGCATCGCTTCCGTATTCATTAATATAATCAAATGGATCAATTACATTACCTAATGATTTTGACATTTTTCCTTCTGGTGTTACAATCCAACCGTGAGCAATAATTTTAGAAGGTAATCTTAAATTTAAATTATGTAAAAAAATTGGCCAATAAATTGCATGAAATCTCGTTATTTCTTTTGACATTAAATGAATTATTTCAGAATTATTATTATTTCAATATTGTTGAAAATTATTATCATTTGTTTGTAAATAATCTAATGCACTAAGATATGAAAATAATGCATCAATTCAAACATAAGCTACATGAGTTTTATTATTAGTTTTATATACATCTGCTAAAACTTCAATTCCCCAATCTTGCGAAATTCTAGAAATACTTAAATCTTCTAATCCATCTTTGATAAAACTATTATATAATTCGTTTTTTCTTTCTTTTGGATAAATTAAATTTGGTTGTTCATCAAATAATAATTTTTTAATCCAATTAGTAAAATTAGATAATTTAAAAAATAATGATTCTTCTTTTTTTTGTACTAATTGGTGTTTAGAAGTGCAAAAATATTGATCACCAATTTTTTGAATATTATTCATTGCATAATTTTCTTCACAATTTGGACAATATCAACCAATTCATTCTTTTAATTCTAATAAGTTTTTTTCATTTAATTTTTCATACACTTTTTTTACAACATTTTCATGTTTTTTATCAGTTGTTCTAATAAATGCATCATAATTAATGTCTAATTCTTTTCATAATTCTTTAAAAACTAACACAAAATCATTAACAAATTCGATTGGTTCTTTATTTGCTTTTTTTGCGTTATTTAAAATTTTTAATGCGTGTTCATCAGTTCCTGTTGTTAAAAAAGCATTATGTCCTAGTAATTTTTTATATCTTGCTAAAACATCAGCTAAAACAGTTGTATAAGCAGTACCTACATGTGGCTTAGCGCTAGGATAATAAATTGGTGTTGTTATGTAATAATTTTTTTTATTCATTGTTTTTTACCTTATTTCAATATTGCAATATTTTTTGTTCATAATTAGAGTATAAATTAGGTTTATAAAATTTGAGATTTTTTATTTGATTTGGAAGATATTGCTGCTTTACCCAATTATTTTTAAAATTATGAGGATATTTATAGCTTGTTTTATCTTTAATAAGATCATCATATTTTAATGAACCATTTTTTAAATAATTAGGACACTTATAATCGCATCCTTCTTCAATTAAGGTTTTAACTTCTGTTAATGCTTGATAAGTTGAATTAGATTTTTGACTCAACGCAATATCAACAGTAATAAAAGCTAAAACCTGAAAAGCTTCTGCAGCTCCTAAAAATTCACATGCATTAATTGCACTCATTACTCGTATTGATAAATTAGGATTAGCTAAACCAACATCTTCATAACAACAAGCAATTAATCTACGATAAATCGCTTGGTAATCACCAACTTTAATTAATTGATATAAGTAATATAAACTAGCATCAGGATCACTTCCTCTTAATGATTTATGAAATGCTGATTTTAAATCATGAAATTCATCAGAATTATTGCTCACAAATATTTGATTATTTTTAATAAATTGAGTGATATCATTTAAATCAAATTCTTTACTATCATCATAAAGATTGATAATTAAAATTAAGGTATTAATTGCTTTTCTAACATCATGTCATAAATACTTACTAATTAAATCAATTACTTGTGTGTAATCACGTTTACATTTTATTTTTTTAACAAAATGATTCAATCCAAGCATTAAATCTTGTTTTGATATTTCATTTAGTAAAATTAAAAATGATCTAGATATCAATGCTTTATTTAAACTAAAGTATGGGTTTGTATTAGTTGATGCAAAAAGGAATATTCTTTTTGTTTCTAATGCTTCTAATAAAATATCTTGTTTATCTTTATTCATGTTATGAATCTCATTAATTAAAACAACTTTTTTTAATAATGAAGGTGCTTGAATAAATTGTACAAGTTTTTCTTTTTTATCAGTTAATGGATTAAAATCTAAAACATCAACATCTAATTTTTTTATCAATAAATTTAAAATTGATGTTTTACCAATACCACTTGGGCCACACAATATTAAATTGATTATATGTTTTTGATGAATTATTAAATCAAAAATTTTATTTTTAGCAAATAATTCTTGATGTCCAATAATGTCATTAAAATCATCAATTTGATGATTATTAATTTTCATTATTTTTCTCCTTGATAATTTCATCATATAATTCATTAGGTTTAATATCTTTAATTTTTTTGATTTCTAAAAATAACTTTATTTTATTTTTTAAATTAGATTTATTAAATGCTTTAGTAAATAAATTAAATTCATTCTTAATATTTGATAAATTATTACAAGATGCTTTAATGTGCAAGTTATTTAGCAAAATAACAAATTCTCCTTTTAATTCTTCATCACTAATTTCTATATCTGCTAAATTGCCATAATAATGAGTTTCATTTAATTTCGTTAATTCTTTTACAACACAAACATTTATGTCACCAAAGATTTTATACATAATTTTTAATGATTTATTAATACGATGAACAGACTCATAAAAACACAATATTGTATTCGGAAAAATAAAATCATTAATTTTAGTATCATTTCAGTCAATAAATCCATAAAATGTCGCAGGAAGATTACTTCAGCCACTTGTAATTAAAGCATTAATAAATGCATTTGCGCCATTTATAACTTCTACAAAAATATTATTTTTAATACATACATTTATCACTGCATATCCAGGATCGCTAAATCCAGGATATCCCGCATCACATAATAAAACAATATTATTGTTTTGCAAAATTTGTAGTATTTCTTCAATGCGAGATTGTTCGTTATATTTATGGTAAGAAATAAAATATTTATCTTGATAATTTATATCATATAAACTTAATAATTGCTTCGTTGTTCTTGTATCTTCACAAAATAAATATTTATTATTATTTATTGCATTAATTGCTCTTTCGTTTATTTCTTTTAAATTCCCAATTGGTGTGGCAACAACAATCAAATGTGGATTATTACTTAATTTACTTATTGATGACATCTTTTAATTCTTCTTTACTTATTTTTAACATTTTTAGATATTGAAATAGCTTTTTATTATTTACTTTTGGTAAATGATAAAAATTAATAAGTTTTTCTTTATTTTTTGAATCAAAAATAATATTTAAATCTAAAATATCAGATCAAACTAAATCACTAGATTTTTTATTATTTGTAAAATTGATATTAGTTAATAAATCAACTAAAATTTCATCTCTAGTCTCAGCAATACCAATTTTTT
Organism: Mycoplasmataceae bacterium; assembly: GCA_020024715.1. GTDB lineage: Bacteria > Bacillota_I > Bacilli_A > Mycoplasmatales > Mycoplasmoidaceae > RGIG1987. The sequence goes on along the minus strand of JAHHTJ010000015.1, from coordinate 2,658 downwards.
CTTTACTTTTATCCATATCAGAATATTGAACAAATAAATTTAACACATCAGGAAATAAATTATTTAATCTATCTCTTATTTTGTTTCCCATAACATCTGGATCTAACAAGAAAACAATATTTATTTTTTGATTAATTACATTTTTAATTAAATTAATACAATTACTAGTAATTGCAGAACCATTAGTTTCAATAGTTTGTACATCAAACAAACTTTGTAACTTGTTAGTATCAGCTTTACCTTCAACCACAATTACAAAATCTAATTTCTTTTTATTTTTTATATTTTCTTTTATGTTCATTATTAACCTTTTGACATCTTGCTAATTTTTCAACAAAACTAGTTTGATAATCATTACAAATTGAATAATAATTAGAACAACAAGTTTGATCAACTTCTATAAGCTGACTAAATAAATTTGCTAATGAAACTGTTACAATTTGTTTAATATCTCTAAATTTTGGTTTTAAACTAATTGAATTTGTAATATACAATTTATCAATCCATTTATTATTAAATGCTTCTGTTAAACGTTCATATGCTGCACCTGCTAAAACAGGATGAGTACCTATACAAGTAACTGATTTTGCTCCTCTACTTTTAATTAATTTACAAGCACCAACCATCGTACCAGCAGTATCTACAATATCATCAACGACAATGCAATTTTTATCTTTAACATCACCTAAAATTTCACCAACTTCAACTTCATTGATGTTTGTTCTTTTCTTATCTACAATTGCAATATTTAAATTAAGTGAATCAGCTAAAGCGCGAATTCTTTTTACTCCACCATAATCTGGTGATACCAAAATAAACTCTTCATTTAAAACTTTTTTAGTTTTATTTGAAGCGATTATATCATCAATATAACGATTTAATAATAAAGTGGTAGCACTTAAATTATCGGTAGGGAAAGAAAAGAAACCTTGTAATTGTTCTGCGTGAATATCCATGAAAATAGAATGATTTATTCCACTTGTAGCCAATAAATCAGCTACCAATTTAGAAACAATGGGTTCACGATTATTATTTCTTCGATCTTGTCTGGCATAACCAAAGTATGGAATAATTGCAGTTATTGATTTAGCACTATCTCGTTTTAATGCATCAACCAAAATCATCAATAACATTAAATTATCATTAACAGGTGTTGAAGTTGAATGTACGATATAACAATCTTTATATCTTGCAGATTCTAATAATCTTAAATATCATTCCCCATCCGAGAATTTTTTGACTGTTACTTTTGCTAATTCAACTCCTAATTTATTAGCAATTTCTGAAGCTAATTCATTTTGTTCATCTAATCCAAAGATTAGAATTTTGTTTTTATCTATTTTCATATTTTTCCTACTCTACATATTTTTTTCCTACTTTATATATATGTTATATAATTATTCTAGCTATTACAACATAAACATCGAACCGTGTCAGGTTAGAAATAAAGCAGCACTAAGATAAGTTTTTGTGTGTAATAGCTTTTTATTTGTCTATTTTGGTTCGATTACTAATAGAATAACCGATTGTTTCAACATCTGCATAATCAATTGAAGCATTTATTGGTAATCCAAATCCTAACTGACTAAAAATTAATTTTGAATTAATCTTTTTACCTTTTTCATATATTGAAGCTGCTGTAAATCTACCATTTATTGTTAAATTAGTTGCAATGATTACTTCTTTTAAATCACTATTTTCAAATTGTTTAAATAATTTATTAGTATTTAATTCTGAAATATCAATTGTTTTCTTAATATTTAATTCACCTCATAAAACATAATACAAACCATTATATTTATTGCTTTCTTCAATAATATTTAAATCTTCAACTGAACTTACAATACATAATTTTGATTTATCTCTTTGTTTATTACTACAGATATAACATAATGATTGTTGAAAATTTGTTAAATTATTACAATGAGTACACAATACTATGTTATTTTTTGCATTTTCAATTCTTTTAATAAATTTCATTATGTATTCATCACTACTACTTATTAAAAAATTCGCAATTCTTCTAGCGCTCTTTTTCCCAATTCCTGGTAACGATGATATTGCATCTATTAAATACTGTAAATCTAATAATTGATTATCCATGTGTTAAAGAACTTTAGTAATTTGTTCTCTTTCATTCACAAGATCTTGAGTAGCTTCACTAACTGCTTCAGCAATCATTTCTTGTAAAGTAATTTTGTCATCTTTATCAATTAATGCACTATCAATATCAATTTTTTCAATCTTTAAATTACCATAAATTGTAATTTTAATTAAATTCTTATAATCATATTCATATTTAGTAGAATCAAATTTTTCTAATTTATCATTCATTTGTTTTTGTATTGCTTTAGCTTGTTGCATCATTCTTTTCATATCCATAATTATTACTTCTCCTTAAAAATCATTTTATTAGTTCAATTTTCTATATCATCTTCTTTACTATCTATCTTTTTTAATTCACTAACGTATTCATTATATTTATTTTCATCAAATTTTATTGGGTTCTTATAAATTTGCTTAATTTCATTACTTGTATATGCATATATATAAAATTCATGATTAAATAAATTAAAAATTTCTTTTAACATTTCATTTTGACTTGCTAACTCATTAAATTTCTTTGCATTAATTAAATTATTAGCTTTAATAATCATA
>JAHHTJ010000014.1 GCA_020024715.1 Mycoplasmataceae bacterium | reverse complement strand
TTTATATGCAATATTGAAACTATATTTATCTAAATTAGTTTTAACGATATCACTAGTTTTAATTAATTCATTTAACATATAATTTTCAATTGCATTATTCTTTGAATAATCTATTGTAAAATTAGGATCATAAATAAATTCTTTTATTTCAATAAATTTAGCAGTATTTCATAACTTAATTAAAAAGTTAAATGCTTGTTTTAATTTCATAGGTTTATATGAAATATCTTCACCACTAGCACAATCAGATAAAAAGAAAATTCTAATTGCATCATTACCATATTCTTTTATTAATTCAGATGGTTCAATTCCATTACCTAATGATTTAGACATCTTACGATTTTTTTCATCTTTAACTAAACCGTGAATGTATGCATATTCAAATGGTGATTCATGTAAAAAATATGATGAAAACATCATCATTCTTGCAATTCAAAAGAAGATAATATCATAACCAGTAACCAATATTTGTGTAGGAAATCTATTATTGTTAATTTTATTACTTAAACCATCTCAACCAAGTGTAATCATTGGTCATAATCCACTAGAAAATCAAGTATCTAAAACATCATTGCTACGTGTTCAATTTTGAGCATCAATTGGTTCATTTACATCACAATAGATTTCATTTGTTTCTTTATGATATCATATTGGCAATTGGTGTCCTCATCATAATTGTCTACTAATACATCAATCTTCCATATTTAATAATCAATGCATAAGTGTGGAATCAAACCTTTGTGGTAAAAATGTTACTTTATGATTAGATTCTTGAGTTTTAATTACATCTTTAGCTAATTCACTAGTTTTTAAAAATCATTGTTTTGTTAAATAAGGTTGAATAATTTCACCAGTTCTTTCACTATAACCAATTCGATTATTAATATCTTCAATATGATGAATATGTTCTTTTTCTTCTAATTGTTTTATTAATAAATTTCTAGCTGATAAAATAGATAAATTTTGAAATTCTTTTGGACAATTATTATTTAGTGTTGCATCATCATTTAAAATATTTATCATTTTTAAATTATGAGTTTTAGCGATTTTATAATCATTAAAATCATGTGCAGGAGTACATTTCATTACCCCTGTTCCAAAAGTTAAATCGACATAGTTATCTGCAATAATTTTAATTGGTTGATTATTTGCTGGGTTAATGGCAAAAAGATTAATATATTTTTTATATCTTATATCATTAGGATTTACAACTAAGCATACATCACCAAACATTGTTTCTGGTCTTGTTGTTGCTACAAGTAATTGATCAATAATTTGTTTTTTTTCATTTATAACATCATATATAATGTAATAAAATTTACTTTTAGCATCCTTATATATAACTTCAATATCACTTATTGCAGTTTTTAAAATCGGATCTCAATTAACTAATCGATACCCTTCGTAAATTAAGTTTGCCTTATATAATCTTACAAATGCATATAAAACAGCATTTGTAAACTTATCATCTAAAGTAAAGTGTTCATTTGAATAATCTAATAAAAAACCTAATTGATCTCATTGTTCGTGAATAAAATTGGATTGTTGATCTTTTCATTTAAAAATTTCACATAAAAACTTTTCTTTACCTAAAAGGTGTTTATTTATTTTATTTGCTTTCAAATAATTTTCAAATTTAACTTGAGTAGCAATACCAGCATGATCAGTTCCGGGTATTCATAATGAATTAAAATGTTGCAAACGTTTATAACGAATAATTGCATCTTGAATGATTCCATCTCATGCATGACCAATGTGTAAATGTCCAGTTACATTTGGTGGTGGAATAACAATAGTAAACGGTTTTGCATTTGAAAAAGAATGAGAGGCAATATTATTGTTTTTTCATAATGATTTTATTTTATTTTCTATTTGCGAAAAATCATAGTTAGCGAATTCTAATTTTTTCATATATATTCCTTATTTTAATTTTTTTGATAAAAAATTTAAATAATAATTAAACTAATGCATCACGTTTAATATAATTATTAACTAATTTATTATAATTTAGTTCTTTAAAGATTTATGAATAAGTAAAAATAATTTTTTTTATTTTAATAAAAAAGAAAAGTCATTTATTAAAAAAAATATATGCACTTTCATGCATATAATATTTTTTGGTGCTCAGAAAGGGACTTGAACCCATACGATATCACTATCGGAAGATTTTGAGTCTTCTACGTCTGCCATTCCGTCATCTGAGCAATAATATATTAATTATATATTAGATAAAAAAATATTACACACAAGATGCGTAATATTTTAAATTTGGTTGCGGGAGCAGGATTTGAACCTACGACCTCCAGGTTATGAGCCTGACGAGCTACCACTGCTCTATCCCGCGATAATAATAGGTTATGAACCTATCTTAATTATACACTATTTTTATGGCGGAGACTGGGGGATTTGAACCCTCGCGTGCCTTTCGACACCTGTCAGTTTTCAAGACTGATCTCTTCAGCCACTTGAGTAAGTCTCCATATTGGTGGAGCTAGTAGGACTTGAACCTACAACCATCCGATTATGAGTCGGGGGCTCTAACCAATTGAGCTATGGCTCCTTAATGGTGGCTGGAGTGAGGCTCGAACTCACGACATCACGGGTATGAACCGTGCTCTCTAGCCAACTGAGATACCCAGCCATAAAAGTAAGTATAAACTTACTTCAACATATGGTCGGGATGACAGGATTTGAACCTGCGACCCCTTGGTCCCAAACCAAGTGCACTACCAAACTGTGCTACATCCCGAAAATGGAGGTGCCTGCCGGATTCGAACCGACGCTGTGGAGGTTGCAGCTCCAAACCTTACCACTTGGCTAAGGCACCAACATATAATCAATTATACTATATGCTTTAATAATTATGATATGGATTATAACATTTATTTTTTACGTTTTCTTATTTTTTTAAAAATTCAATAATTTTTTTCAAAAAATTTATTTTCATTTACTAGTTTATTTAAACAATTGTTGTTTAAATATGCCTTATTAACACTAAAAGTTTCAAAACTTTGTTTTGCGTGATATTTTCCAAGCCCACTATTTTTGATTCCACCAAATGGTAAATTTGGATGAGCTACATGAATTAATGTATCATTAACAACAAATGCACCAGATTGAGTATAAGTTTTTAAATAATTAATTAAATTTTGATCATTACTAAAACAATAAAAAGCTAATGGAAAATTATGTTTTTTTACAATATTTATTATTTCTTCATTATCAGAGTAAGTATGATAATAACCAATTGGAGCAAATAATTCATTATCTAAATATGAAGTATCCTTTGCATCTAAATAATTAATAAAAGCAAACCTAACTTCATCATAACCTTTAACATTTTTATGGTCATTGATAATTAATTTGTCTTGTTTTTCTAATCAATTATTTACTTCAATTGCTTTTTGTTCTGAAATTAAATTACCAGTAAAATAACTAGCTTTTGCAAAATCACTATTGTATATTTTTTGTAAAGTATTAACAAAATCTTTTTCAACATTTTTTTTAATAATTAAATAATCAGCAGCAACACAAATTTGACCTGCATTTATTAGTTTAGTGTTTAAATATTTTTTACATGCTAGTTCAAGATTAATCGTATCATCAATAACCATTGGTGATTTACCACCAAGTTCAAAAACACTTGGTATAAAGTTATGATATTGAGAAGCATAAATCTTAGATGCTGTTTGTTTAGAACCTGTAAAGAAAATAAAGTCTCAAGGATATTTATTTAATTCATCACGATCTTCACTACTTATTTGTTCATCTAAAAAATAAACTACTTCTTTTGGCAAGATAGCTAAAATCTTTTTTAATACTTGATTAACATTAGGTGTCATATTAGACATCTTTAAAAATGTGACATTTCCACAAGCAATGGAAGCTACTAATGGTTGTAATGATAACAATATTGGAAAATTAAAAGGTACAATTAAATAAACTTGTCCATGTGGATTATGAACAATTTTAGCTTTTTTATGAAACATTAATAAGCTAGATTTAACTTTTGTATCTTTGCTTCATTTTTTTATGTTTTTATAAAAAAGATGAAGTTCATGATACACGATTTGTAATTCAGTCATAAAACCAACAGCTTCATCTCTTCCAAGATCACTATTTAAAGCTTTTAATAATTCATCTTCATATTTAATTAAATTATTTTTTAATAGATTCAATCAGTTTTTTCTTTTGTTTATGTCAAATGTTTGAAATGAATCAAAAAAATCACGTTGGTCTTTTAAAATTTTTGCTAATTCTTGATTAATCATTGTTCTTTAATGTCTTTTCTAATGTTTTATATAAATTATTAATATTAACTTTAGTTTGTTCCATAGTGATTTGGTTTTTTAATATAACCTCATTGTTATTAATTTCGTTTTGAGCAATTATTAAAATAACTTTTGCTTGCCTTTTTTCTGCTAATTTAAAACCCTGAGTTATTTTTTTTATGCTAGGTTCATAATAAACACTAAAATTAAAACCTCTAAGCATATAAGCAATACTTTCAGCTACAAACGTATCTTCAATTAAATTAATGATACAAACTTCTGAATTATTATCATAGATTATGTTGTTTGAAGTTTCAGTTTGATATTGAATTAATAATCTTTCTAACCCAAAAGCAAATCCAACTCCTTGTGCTTCAATACCACCTAATTCATGAATTAAATTATTATATCTTCCACCAGCACAAATCGTACTTTGACCTTTTAATTCATCTAATTCTGAGATAAATTCAAATACTGTATCAGTATAATAATCCAACCCTCTAACTAATGATTCATTAACCTTAAAGTCAATTTTTAATGATTTTAGTGATTGTTGTAATATTTCAAAATCTTGAAGTTCTTTTTTTGACAAAAATGTTTTTATTTTTGGTGCATTTTTTACAAAATCTTTTGCACCATCAATTTTATCATCTAAAATTCTCAAAGGATTTGTGTTTAAACGGTTTAAAGAATCATTTGATAATTGATCTTTATAATCACTAAAATAAATTTTTAATGCTTCAATTCATTTATTTCTTGATTCAATTGAACCAATACAATTAATTTCTAAATGATATTTTTTTAGTTTTAAAATATTTAAAACAGTTTGAGATAACAAAATTACATCTAAATCATCCATCATCTCTTTAGTATTTAGAATTTCAAAACCAAATTGATGAAATTGTCTTGCTCTTCCACTTTGTGGTCTTTCGTATCTAAAAACAGGTCCATAATAATATATTCTTAATGGATAATTTTGTTTTTGTAAAAGTTTATTTTCATTAACAGCACGAATTACTCCTGCTGTTCCTTCTGGTCTTAAAGCAATATTTCTTCCACCTTTATCTAAAAAATTATAAATTTCTTTTGTCACAATATCACTTGTTTGTCCAACGCTACGAATAAAAACTTCAGTATGTTCAAAAATAGGAGTTCTAATTTCTGTATAACCATATAAATGAGCAATGTATTTAATGGTATCTTCTAAGAATTTTAAGTTTGTTAATTCTTGACCAAAATAGTCAATCGTACCTCTTGGTTTTTGAAAATTATTCATTTTATACTCTCTTTTTGCATTCATTAATTAATGCAGTAAATAATGGTTGCGGTTTCAATGTTTTAGCAGTAAACTCTGGATGAAATTGACCCGCAATAAAAAAAGGATGGATATTTTTTGGTAATTCAATCATTTCAACAAGATTTTTTTCTTCATATATTCCACTAAAAATAAAATCATTTTTTTCAAATAATTCTTTATATTTATTGTTAAATTCATAACGATGACGATGACGTTCAATTATATTATGAGATTTAAATATTTTGTATGCTAAAGTTTTTTCATCTTTAATGTAACATGGATAATCACCTAATCTTAGTGTACCACCAAGATTTTTTTCTTGATCTTTTCCTTGTATTAAATGAATAATTTGATGTTTTGCTTGGGGATCAAATTCTTGACTAGTAGCATTTTTTAAATTTAAAACGTTTCTTGCAAATTCAATACACGCTAATTGCAAACCTAAACAAATTCCTAAATAAGGAATTTTATTTTCTCTTGCATATTTAATAGTTTCAATCATTCCTTCTGTATTGTTTTCACCAAATCCTCCTGGAATAATAATTGCATCGTATTCTTTTAATTTATTTTCTACATTTTTTGATGTAATATCTTTTGAATTAATAAAAGTAATTTTTAAATCTGTAGATGAATATCAAGCAGAAATCATTAAGCCATTATGTAGTGATAAATAAGCATCATCATTACTAATGTATTTACCAATAATTGCAATATTAGCTTTATACTTTTTTTGTTCGTAAATTAATTGTACAAAATCTTGTCATTTAGTTAATTTTTTATCATTAATTTTTTCATCTAAATGAAATTTTTTTAATATTAATTGATGCAAATTTTGTTTATATAAATCTAATGGTAAATTGTAAATATATTTTTGATTTTTAATGTCAATCAAATCTTTTTCTTCAACACCAGTATTTAAAAAGATTTTATATTTATCATCTTTATTTAAACCTTTTTCAGAACGAATTAACAAAAAGTCTGGACTAATACCAGCATGCATTAATTCACGTACTGAGTGTTGTAGTGGTTTTGTTTTTGTTTCCTTACCTGTTAGTAAACTAATTAATGGAACGCAATGCAAGAATAAAACACGATCCTTGTATAATCTTGATAATTGACGCATTGCTTCAATAAAAGGAATTGATTCAAAATCACCAACAGTTCCACCAATTTCAATTACTAAAAAATCAGCTTTATAATGTCAACTATTATCATATACTCTTTGTATAATTTCATCAGTAACATGTGGGATGATTTGTACTGTTTTTCCTAAGTAATCACCATTTCTTTCTTTTTGGATTACATGTTGATAAATTGATCCAGTAGTTAAATTAGATAATTTAGTTAAATTTACATTTAAAAATCTTTCATAATTACCAAGATCTAAATCAGATTCTCCTCCGTCATGAGTTACAAACACTTCACCATGTTGTAAAGGGCTCATAGTTCCAGGATCAACATTTACATACGGATCAAATTTAAGATTAATAACATTGAAGCCTAAATTTTGTAATAAACAACCAATACTAGATGCTGTTATTCCTTTTCCTAAACTTGAAAATACACCACCAGTTATTACTAAAATTTTAGTTTTTTCAAATAATTTCTTATTTTTCATAATTATCTCCTTCTGTCATTTTTAAATTTGTTATGTTGAAATTGAACAATCTCTTCAAAGGTTTTATCTAGGTTGCTTTTTACTAAATTACGATAATAATTAATGTTTGTTAAATCTTCTTCTGTTCTATATGGTTCTAATTTATCTGCACAATAAAGAATTTTATCTAACATATTAATATCATTATCTAATAAAATGGTATGATTAGCAATTGCATGTAAAATTTCTTCATCAGAAAAATAAATTTGATATTTCATAACACTAACACATGCTGGACCGTGTAAATTATTAATACGGTGAAACATATCTTTATACTTATCATATTTTGTATCTTTGATTAAAGCTAATATTGAAGCATCACTAGCTTCTTTACATCAATCATGATATAAACCAGCTATATATGCTTTATTAGCTAATTCTGGTTTATAAATTAATGCTAATGATTTAGCTAAATCAGCAACTCTAACACTATGTTGATATCTTTCTTCTTTCATTCTAGTGATTAATCTTTGATGAATATATAGTGCATTATTATTGATATATTGAGCAACTTCGTCATTTAAAAAAGTTGGCAAAACTCTTTGTTGATAAGAACCAACTTCAAAATCAAAATTGTGATTAAAAATTAATTTTTTTTCTTTAATTAATTGCTTTGCGAAATCAGTTAAAGGAATATTTCTTCTTGCAAATACATAAAAAATAACATTATTTTTTAATCATTCTATTTCATCTCATGTATGTAAATCATTTAAATGATCAGCACCAATCACAATATATAATTCTTCAGCATTTGTGTATTGCTTTAAATCATGAATATGTTTATATCCACTATAACCTTCAGGGATATCAGCTTCACAATAATTAATTTTAACATTTTCATTTTTTAAATCTTTTAATGCTAATTTAATCATTTCAACTCTTTGTTGATAAGATGTTGAATAAGTTTTAGTAAAACTTCGCGAAATTGGAGTGATATAAAATATATCAGGCTTTAAATCTTCAAAAGCCTCTTTAATCATTTGCACATGACCTTTGTGAATGGGATCAAAACTCCCAGCAAAATTTACTATTCTCATACCTAAGTCCTTTGTTTATTGATGCTTTTATTAATTTTATTTTTAAAAATTGGGAGCATAAAAATCGAATCATTAAATTGAATCATAATAATATTTGTTTTAATTGCTATTTTTGTTTTCGTTTTTTGCATATAAAACTAATAAAGATAATTATATATTTAAATTCTAATGATAAATAATGAATTTTTATTAAAATTATTTATATGAAAATAATAAAACTAATACCTAGAGGATTTTGCAAAGGTGTAACATTAGCAATACAAGCTTTAGAAAATACAATTATAAATAATCCTTCTAAAAATATTTATAGTCTGGGATGAATTATTCATAATCAAGATGTAATTGATGACTTTATATCTAAAGGTGTAATTTTTCTTGATGATACAAAAAAATCAAGATATGAATTAATAAATGAATTAAATGATCCAAACGCTATTGTTGTTTTTAGCGCTCACGGAACTAGTGAAGAAGTATTTGAATTAGCAAAAAGAAAGCAAATAAATTTTATTGATGTAACTTGTGAATATGTTTCAATAATTCATAAAATAATTAAAGATAAAATCAAAGATAATGAAATTATATATTTAGGAAAGAAGAATCATCCAGAAACAATTGCTACATTAAGTATTTCTAATAAAATAATCTTTATTGATTTAGATGAATCTAGAAATAATCAAATTTATAAACAAATTAAAATAGATAAAAGTAAGAATTATTATTTATTAAATCAAACTACTACTTCATTGTATGATTATTATGAAATTGTTAAATTTTTTAAAGAAAATTATACAAACATTATTTTTGATAATGAAATATGTAATGCGACAACAAAAAGACAAGAAGCAGTTATAAATATGCCTGATGATGTTGATATTTTAATTGTTGTTGGTGATAAAAAAAGTAATAATTCTAATCAATTAAAATACATTGGTGAACATAAACATATTGCTAGTTATTTAGTTAATAATGCAAATGATTTAGATATTAATTGATTTAAGAACAAAAATAAGGTTGCTATTACAGCTGGTACTAGTAGTCCTTCAAATAAAATTAATGAAGTTATTATGCAAATAAAAGGTTGGTTTAATGATGAGAGTAAGACATAATAAAGAAGCAAATAAGCTTTTATTACAATATGAATCACTATATTTAAATGAACCTGAATCATTACATGGAAAATGAAGATGATTTTTTAATAATAATCATGCTTTGCATGTAGAAATTGGTTCAGGAAAAGGTCAATTTATTATTAATTTAGCATTAAAATATCCTAATTTAAATTTTATTGCTATTGAAAAAGATGCAACAATTTTATTAAAAGCAATTAAAAAAGCAAATGAAATTATCAAAAAAGGATATCAAATAAAAAATTTAAAATTTATTTTAGCAAATGCTGATAAAATTGAGTTTTTATTTGATGATAATGAAATCGATCAAATTTACTTAAATTTTAGTGATCCATGACCAAAAAAAAGACAAACTAAGAAACGTTTAAGTTATATTAGTTTTTTAAAACAATATTATGCAATTTTAAAACCAAGTAGTTATATTGTTTTAAAGACAGATAATTTAGATTTTTTTAACTACTCAAAACAAAGTATCATTGAATCAAATCTTTTTAAAATTAATTATTTTACAAATGATTTATATAGTGAATTAGAACTAGAAATTAATAATGATAATATTGCTACAGAATATGAAACAAAATTTCATAATATTGGTGTCAAAATTAATAAATTAATTGCTCAAAGTTTAAAAAAT
>JAHHTJ010000013.1 GCA_020024715.1 Mycoplasmataceae bacterium | reverse complement strand
GCCCAAGCCTTATCACAGTTTGCGGAATGCTCGGACGCATTATGGCCGTAGTAGCAGGTGCCAGCCTTGTCTGTTACAAAAAAATAATATTTATGCATAATCTTAAGATATGTTTTTATTCTATTAGTTATTATGTTAAAATATCTAATATTTATATAGTCTCAAAGATTGCAAAGATAACTCTTTGTCACGTTGTGACTTTAACCATAGAGAGGATTAAAATGGCGAAATACGAAATTATGACAATCATTGATGGCAAACTTGATCAAAACCAAGCAAATGTTGTTAATGAAAAATTATTAAAACTTTTAGATAAAGTTAATGATTTAAAAGTTACAGAATGAGGTAATAAACAATTAGCTTACCAAATTAACAAAAGAGAAATGGGATATTATTTTATTTATCATTTCAATACTATTGATTCTGAAATTATTCGTGAATTCAGAAGATTAACAAACATAAACAAAGATGTACTAAGATTCTTAATTATTAACTTAGATAAGGATTATGGTGCAAGAGCAATGAATAACCCTAAAAAAGTTAAAAAATCAAACATTCAATTACAACGATATGAAGCTATTCAAGCAAAGAAAAAGCAAGAATTTGCTGCACAAGGTGGTGAAACTAGTTTAAAAAAACGTGCTTGAACTAAAAAAGATGATGCAAGCAAGAATGAAAAAACTACAAAAACCACAAATAAAGTAAGTGAATAATGAATAAAGTTTTTTTATCAGGAAGATTAGTTGCTAACCCTGCATCATTTGCTACAGCTAGTGCACAATCAACAGCAAGATTTGATTTAGCTAGTAACGACTCAAGGAATTCAAAAGAAACTTATTTTTTTCCTTGTGTTGCGTTTGGTGCAACTGCTAATTACATCATGAATTATTGTAAAAAAGGTGATTTCATTATTATCGAAGGAAGAATTACAAGAAGATCTTATACAACAAGAGATGGAAAAAACGGTAATAGTACTGATGTCATTGTTGATAATGTTCAATCTGTTTCAACAGCAAGTAATAAGATAAATTATTCTACAAATATTATGGGTGATAAAAATGATAAAGATGAACCCATTGCAAATGAAGAAAAACCTATTAGTAAATTTTCAATTGATGATGCTTTTATTAATGATGAAGAAGATGATTTAAAAAAAGCAAATGAAAATGAAAATTCAAGCAATGATGATGAATTTCCTGGATGAATGAACAATTTAGATGATTAAAAGGAGTATTAAAATGAGTGAACAAATTAAAGAAAAAACAAGTAGTGAAACTACTATAAAAAAAGAAGGAAGTAGTCAAAAAAATTATAACAATGCTGGATTTAAAAAATTTTTTAAATCACATAAGAAATATTGTGTATTATGCCAAAAAGGTGTTTTAAGCATTGATTATAAAGATGTCGATTTATTAAAACGTTATATTGACAATCAACATACTGGAAAAATCTTATCTCATTACATTACTGGTGCATGTCCTAAGCACCAAAGACAAGTTTCTAATGCTATTCACCGTGCTAGAATTGTTGCTTTATTACCATTTATTAAAAGAGATTAATCAGATTAAAGGAATTTACCAATGAAAATTATTTTATTAGAAGATGTAAAAGGTGTAGGAAAAATAAACACTATTCAAGAAGTTAATGATGGATATGCAGTTAATTATTTAATTCCTAAAAAATTAGCTGTTTACTATAATTTAAAAAGTGAACATGAATTAGAAGATAAATTAGCAAAGTTAGCTAAAGAAGAAGAAACTAGAAGAAACAAAGCAGTAGAATTAAAAGACAAAATTGATGCATTAGTTTTAACTTTTAATTTGAAAACTAACCATGGTTTAACATTTGGAAGTATTTCTCAAAAACAAATTACTGAAGAATTAAAGAAAAATGGTGTTAATATTGAACACACCGCTTTAAACAAAGCCTTAAAATTAGGAATTGGTGAACATACTTTACAAGTTAAACTTTATAAAGATATTATTGCTAATTTAAAAGTAAACGTTGAAGAAGCTAAATAATTAAAAAATGGAAAAAGAAGTGTCTGAATTTTTTAAGGAAAATTTAATTAATGAAGAAGTAGAAGAAATTGAACTAAAAATTATTTCAGGAATGCTTGAAAATTTAAGTTTAATTTCATATGCTGTAACTAGATTAAATGTTGATGATTTTGATAATTCAGTACTTCGCATTTTTTTTAAAGAAATTATTGAATTATACAAAGAAAATGAAAAAGTCATCAATCTAACTATTATTAAAGAAAGAGTTGAAAATAATCGTTTAATTTTAGTAAATGAACAATATGATAATTTATTGAATAAATTAAAGTATAGTATTGCTTATTATAATTTAGATGAGTTTAAAAAACTTGTTGATATTAAAAAATGTCAATCAATTCAAAGTTCATTAGTTCAATTTAGTCAGGAATTATTAAATATTCATTTAACAACAAGTACCATAGAAGATAAATTAGGTCAGTTAAATGCTAATTTTTTCCAAATAACTTCAAGTTGAGTTACTAATATTGAAGGAAAAGATACCAAAATCTTATTAGATGCTTTTCAAGAAGATTTGAATAATAAAGCATATGATGTTAATCAAATTAATGAAGAAAAATATAATAGCGATACATATAATTGATGTTTAAAATCCGTTAAAAGTTTATTGAATAAGTTTGATGGTGGTTTGTTATATGTTTTAGCAGCAAGACCAGGAATTGGAAAAACCACACTTGCTTTGAATTGAGCAGTTGCTTTAAGTAAAAAAGCATATGAAATCAATGTTAATATTTCAGCAGAAGAAAAAAAGCATAAAGTGTTATTTTTTAGCTTAGAAATGAGTGCTGAACAAATGTTTGATAAAGTTATATCATTATTAACATATTGTGATAATAATAAAATCAAAAAAAGAGCTTTAGGTGTTGAAAAAGCTGGTATTCTTTCTAGCTTAAATAAGCAGCATTTAAGAAATTTACCAATTATCTTTTTTGATGAAGGAAACTTAACTTTAGCAAAAATAGAATCAATTGTAAAAGAGTATACAGCTAAATATTGTGTTGATTTTGTTGTTATTGATTATTTGCAATTAATTAAAGTTACTGATGATAAATTAAGATTTAATACTACAAGAGCAAACGAAGTAGCAATAATTTCTAAAGCGATTAAAACTATGGCTTTATCTTTAAATATTCCAATATTAGCATTATCTCAATTATCAAGAAGAGTTGAAGGTAATGGAACAAAAGATTCTAGTAAGAAACCTTTATTATCTGATTTAAGAGAATCTGGTTCAATTGAACAAGATGCTGATGTGGTAATGTTTTTATATACTGATGATGAAGCTAAAAAATACGATACAACAACAAAAACTGGAGAAGAAGTATTTGGTATAACTTTTGCGATTGAGAAAAATCGTTTTGGGCCAAGAGGAGTTAGAGAATTATTATTTCATAAATATTGTTCAAGGTTTGAAGATGATAATATTAAACCAGAATTAAATGGTAATGATGATTAAGGAGTTAAAGATGAAAAATAGATTAAATAAAAAATGAAAGTATGCTTTAATGGGAATTTCAGCAACTGCTGTTGTAAGTATTCCTTTAGTTTCTGTTTTATCTTGTGCTGAAATTACTAAAAATGCAGCTACTAACACTTATTATGCTTATTCTACTGTAAGTGCTGTTGCAAATACTGGCAATCTTACTGATTCACAAATTAATAATATTGTTCTTAATGCTCCAACTGATCAAGAAATTGGTACTAGCAATTATGCAAATATTACTTCTATTACTAGTTGAAAATTTTCTGATACTGGTTTATTATCTTCTGGTGATGTTAATGGTACTAGTGCAAATTTAAATATTTCAAAAACTCTTTCTGATAATAACAACAATATTGTTCAACAATTATTTACAAGTTTATTAAATTATGTTGAAGGTCCAACATCATTATTAAATTATTTTGGTCAAAAAATTCTTGAATACGCAGATTCTAGTAGTGGTATTTTAAGAAGATTACTAGGTGCAACTAATTTACAAAATTGATCAGATTCTTTTGGTTGAACTCCTAGTGATAATGTTAAAACGGTTGCTAATGCTTTATTAGCTAATCAGAAAGGATTTGAAAATAAGGTTAACATCGGTTCATTTGCTTCGAATTTAATTCATCCTACTCAAAGCGAAAATATGCAAACAACTTATTATTTATATCCAACTGATATTTTTTATAATGTTACAGATGCTAAAAATTTTAATAAAAATACTACTCTTTATTATCAAGATACTAAAAATTATGATAATACACAACAAGTAACTAAAAATTCAGATTCAAACAAACCTAAATCAAATACTGCTATTAAATTAGATGCAACAAACAATAAAAAAACTAAAGTATCATTGCCAACTCAAACTGCTTTGAAGAATTTATTAGCTTCATATATGCCAGCTACACCAGCTAGTGAACTAGATAAAAAACCAAATGGTGATGCGGTTAAATATGATCATCAAATTTCTGTTGCAGAAGTTCATGATATTAAAATTGTTTTTGAATTTTTTTGTTCAAGTGCACAAAATTCTCATTACACAACTAATCAACCAACTAATGCTACTTTGAACCAAAATATTAATGGTAAAGATGGAATTAGTTATCCATATTTAGATCATAAATCATTAAATTATAATCCTTATTACCATAAATACTTTGTTTTAAGCATCAATCCAATTTATGTTTCTTTACAAAATATTGGTACAACTAAACAAAGTTATGCAAGTTTAAATTATTATGGAAGCAATAATCTTATTAAATATAATAAGGTTGAAGGTGATAAACTAGTTTCTTATCACCCTGGATATAGTTCAAGTTATTTTAATTATGTTAAATATTATAGTAGTCCAGCAGCATCTTGAGCATTTATAAATCCTACCATTTTCAAAAATGCTAGTTCATATACCGTGCAAAATTTACAAACAGCAATTAATGAACAAGCATTATATTTTGCAAAAATACAAAGTATTAGTACAATGACTGGTTGAAAAAATAATGCAAATAACATTGTTGCTTTAATTAGTGATATTTATTACAGCCCTAATAAAAATAATTAATATTTATGCAATTACCAAGATATTTTTTAGAATTTATTAAACAAGAAATAAGAAAAGAATATTTTAAAATACTAGAACAAAAATATGATCTTTTAAAACAAGGTCATATTTTGTTTCCTAAAGAAGAACTAATATTTAATTGTTTTAATTATTTTGATGTTAATGATTTAAAAGTAATTATTTTAGGACAAGATCCATATTATTTAAATGGTTATGCAAATGGACTAGCTTTTGCTGTTAATAATGATTGTAAAATTCCAAAATCATTAAATAATATTTTCTTAGAAATTCAAGACGAATATAATGTACTAAAAACTGATAGAACTTTAATAAGTTGAGCTAAGCAAGGTGTTTTATTGTTAAATACTTCTTTATGCGTTATTGAAAATAAACCTAATTCTTGTAAAGATTTAGGATGAAGTGAATTTGTTAGAAATTTAATATTTTATTTAAATCAAAAAAAGCAAAATCTTGTTTATTTATTGTGGGGTAATAATGCAAAACAATTTTCAAAATACATAAATGAAAAAAATAATTTTGTTCTAACATCAGCTCATCCTTCACCATTAAGTGCTAAAAATTTTTTTCATAACAATCATTTTAAAAAATGTAATGAATATCTTTTAAATCATAATCTTAATCCTATAGAATGATAATAAAAAATCTAAAATTAAAAATCCTTATTAAAATATAAAATAAAGGTAGAAAGAATACGGTTTTTATTAAAATGAATATTATTAAAGAAAAAATTATTAAAATGAGTAAAAAAGAATATTCAGATCTAATCAAAGATTTGGCTCATAAACAATTATTTAACATTAATGAAGAAGAACAAAAAATATTTGAAGATAGTTTTAAACAGACTGTATATAGTTTTGATAGTTTTGAAAAAATTAATACTGATAATATTGAACCATTAAATTATCCAATTGAAAATCCTTATTTTTATTTAAGAAGTGATTCAGAAATTATTGAGTTAAATGGAAAAGAATGAGTAGATACTCAAAATCATAATAATGAAGGATATGTAGAAGTTAAATATGAAAAATAAATCAATAATTTTAAAATTACACGAACAATTTAAAGATCCTAATTTTTTTAATAATTATTTAAAAGAATTAAAAAATAAAGTTGATGTTAATGATACTAAATATCATTCGATATTAACAAAAGTAGAATTAAAACCTTTTGCTTATGACGAAAGTAATTTATTAGTTAATATTCCATATTCAATTAAAGATAATATTTCTACTAAAGGTATTAGAACAACAGGTGGTAGTAAATTATTAAGTGAATATGTTCCATTATTTGATTCATTTGTTTATAGTTTGTTAAAAAAAGACGAAGCAATGTTAGTTTCAAAAGATACTTTAGATGAATTTGGTTTAGGTGGTACAGGTACATGATGTGGATTAACAAAAATAATTAATCCTTATGATAAAAATCGAATTACTGCTGGTAGTAGTAGTGGTTCTAATGTGAATGTAACTACAGATCTTGTTGCTTTTAGTATTGGTACAGATACTGGTGATTCAATTAGGCATCCTGCTAGTTTTTTAAATAATGTTGGTTATAAACCAAGTTATGGTTTAGTTTCAAGATATGGTGTATTTCCTTTTTCACCTTCATTAGATACTGTTGGTATAATTGCTAAGTATATTACTGATGTTTCAATCGTTTTAACAAGTATTACAAAATTACATGATCAAAGAGATTTTACTAACATTAAAATTCAAGATCATCATTTTTATCAAAACTTAAAAGCTAAACCATTAAATGAAATTAAATTTGTTTATATTAAAAATGCAGAAAAATACATGTATGAAGATGCAAAAGTTGCATGAATTAAGTATTTAAGTTGACTAAAAACCAAGGTTCAAATAAAAGAAGTTGAATTTAATGAAGATTTATTAGATGCTTTATTACCAACATATTATGCAATTTCTTTTGCAGAAGCTACAACAAGTTTAGCGAATTTAACTGGTATGACTTTTGGTCATAAAATTATTGGAAAAGATTATTATGATACTGTTATTAAAACTCGTACTTCTTATTTAGGAGAACAAGTTAAAAAAAGATTTACATTAGGTTCTTATGTTTTAACAAAAGATCATTATGAAGAAATTTTTGTTAAAGCAAAAAAGATTAGAAGAAAAATAGTAAATGAAGTAAATAATTTATTAAAAGATGTAGATGGAATTATAATTCCAGGAACTAGTAGTTTTGCTTTGACTTATGAAGAATTAGAAAAAACAGGTATGACTAAGTGTGATGATTTGTTATTATTTGCTAATTTTAGCGGTAATCCATCTTTAACAATTCCAGCAATAATGCAAAATCCTAAATTTTTAGGAATTAACATTTTAGGAAAGTGATTACATGATCAAGATTTATTAAATGTTGGTTTAAGTATTGAAAATCTTAATGAAGAATATGAACAAGGAGAATAAAAATGAATAATAAATATTTTGTTACCATTGGTTTAGAAATTCATATTGTATTAAATACAAATACAAAAATGTTTTCTCCTGCTAAAAATACTCACGAAAATACAATTAATAACCATTTAAATGAAATTGATTTAGCATTACCTGGTACTTTACCAAGTGTTAATGAAAATGCAGTTAAAAAAGCAATTCAATTAGCTAATGCATTACATATGAAAATTAATGCAAATCCAATTACATTTGATCGTAAGAATTATTATTATTGAGATTTACCAAAAAACTTTCAAATTACACAACAATTTAATCCGATTGGTGAAAATGGTTATGTATTATTAGATGATGATAATGAAACAAAAATTACTATTGAAAGAATTCAATTAGAAGAAGACACAGCAAAACAAATTAAGATTGAAAATACTAACGATTTATTATTAAATTACAATCGTGCTGGTTTACCATTAATTGAAATTGTTTCAAACCCAGTTTTACATTCAAGTAAAGAAGTTGAATTATATTTAACAGCTTTAAAAGAAATTTGTTTATTTATGGATGTTTCGGACGCAAAAATGGAAGATGGTAGTATGCGAGTTGATGTTAATATTTCTTTAAGCAAAGATGAAAAAACCTTCGGAACAAAAGTAGAAATTAAAAATATAAATTCTATTTCAAATGCTAGTTTAGCTGCAGAATATGAAATTAAAAGACAAACAGCAATTTTAGAAAAAAATGAAGTGGTTGAACAAGAAACCAGAAGATTTGATGATGTTTCTAAAACCACTATATTTATGCGAAAAAAATCTAATGCAGTTGATTATAGGTATATGACAGAAGCTAATATTTTAGCAATTCATACTCCACAAAAATTTGTAGATGAAGTTTTAAATAATGCACCAATTCATCCATATATTATTAAAAATAATTTAAAACAAAATAATCTTTCTAAAAAAGATATTAACTTATTATTAAGTGATAAAAAAATATATTCATTATTTATGCAAGCATACGAAATTAATAAGGATTATAAAGATGCATGTAGATGAATATTAAACGAATTAATGGGTATTTTAAATAAACAAGAATTAACTGTTAATGATTTAAATGATAAATCAATTAATGATTTATTCTTGTTTATTAAAGATTATAAAGATAATAAATTCAACTCTAAACAAGCTAAAGATTTATTTAATAAAATATTTGTATCACATTTAGATTATTGTAATGAATTAAAAAAACTTCAAAATGAAACAAAAACTTATACTGATGAAGAACTTTTAAAAATGTTAAATGATTTTTTATCTACTCACTTAGAAACAAAACAAGAATTAACTACGAGATATGAAAAAGCAGAAAAGTTTATCATGGGAAGTATGATGAAATTAACAAAAGGACAAGCCAATCCAATTCGCATTAAAGAATTATTAAATAAAATTAAATAAATAGATTAATGAAAAAAAGAAAATTAAATAAATTAACAAATGATTTAAAAAATAATTTTAAGGAATTTAAAGAATTAATCCCTACTTTTAAAGAAGATCCAACTAAAGAAATTAAATCCTTTGAACCAAAAAAAGCACCAAAAAAATTCTTAGACAAAAAAAGAATTATTATTTTTGGTTTAATGATCATTTTAGCAATTGTTTTAATTATTATTACAGTAATTTTTGTAACAAATGTTAATGTTGCTACTATTGTTCATACTGTTTCTGAAATTAAAGATCATACACCAGCAATTATAGCTGGTTGAATATTGCTATTAATATTTGGGTCATTAGTTAGATTAATGTGACAAATTGAATCAATTCGGATGCGTTTTAAACATCACTTCATTAAAGTTAAACCATTACAATGAATCAATTTTGGGATTTTGGCAATTTTTATTAACACAATAACCATTTTTGCTTTGGGTAGTGATCCATATAAAATGTGATGGATGACAAAAAAAGGTTTGAAACTTTATGAAGCAAATGCAATTATTTTATCTTCTGGATGAATTATTCAATTAACACAAATGATTATTTCATATCCATCTTTAGCTTTTGTTATTTATTATTATTTTTTCTCAAATGGAGAATTTGTTCATTCTTATAATTCTTATGTTGCCATGATATTAGTATGTGCTGGATATTGTAATGACATTGTGGTTTTTATTGCTATTTCAATTCTTGGATATAGTATGAAAACCCAATTAGTTATTGCAAACATATTTAATTGAATTAGAAAAAAAATTGGTTTAACATATAAATCTAAAGAAGTAATTAAAGAAGAATTTATTACTAAAAGTAAATTTCAAAAAGCATTTATTCAAGAAATGAAATGTGTAGAAGCAAATTTTTATATTGTTTTTTGAACTGTTGGTGCTTTATTAATGTATTATTTTTCTATGTTTTTTGCATATGAACTTGTTGTACCTTATTATCCAAGTGAAAAAATTCATATAATTGCTAACACATTTTGATCAACTTATAATTTTAGTAATGTTGCAACTGTAGCAAACAATTTTATTCCTATACCAGGAAGTGAAGGAACATTACAATTTGTTTTAATTAGTTTCTTTAATTCACTTTTAAAAAATCCATTAACTAACTCTGATAATAATTGAGTTTTAACAATTAAACAAACCGTATTTATTTGAAGATCTTTTAACTATTAT
>JAHHTJ010000012.1 GCA_020024715.1 Mycoplasmataceae bacterium | reverse complement strand
CTCCTTACTATTTTATTTAGTAAGAAGTTTTACATAAGATTTGGACTACTCCCAAACATTGTTTAAAATAAAAATAATACGATATGCTAACAATTAAAATGGAAGTTATTTAATAATTATTTAATCTAAAATTTCATTTTAAAAGTTATTGAAATATTACAAAATTTATAAATAAATTATTACAGGAAAAATAACGCAAATATTGATTTTTAATAAAATCATAATAAGTGTTCAATATGTATAGAATCTAAATATAAAATAAGGATTATGATGATTTTAACAAAAAAATGCACTATTAAATATTACTTATTTAAAATATATTTTTATCATTATTATTAATATAGATTATACTTATAAAAATAAATCATTAATTTTAGTTAATTTTCTTCTTCATTAATTATACTTTTTCATTTTCTAGGATAGATTGATGGTGTTTCTGCATTTTTTTTAAATAGTAATACAAATTCTTTATGTTTAGATATAGATTCATATTTAATTTCTTCAAATAATTCAATTTTTAATTTTCGAATAATTTGCTTTGCATCTTGCATTTCTTCATTAACTTTTATTCCTTTTGGAATTACACAAATTCCAGTCATTTTCATGTAAGGAATTAAAAGTTCTAATAATATTCTTAAATTAGCAACCGCTCTAGCTGTGACTAAATCAAAATAATTTTTATATTTATGTTCTAATTCTTCAGCTCTCTTATTAATAAAATAAACATGTTCAAATTTTAATAATTCACATAATCCTTGCATAAATTTAATTTTTTTATTTACGCTTTCAACAATTGTTAATTCAATATGTGGAAATAAAATTTTTAAAGCAATACCTGGAATGCCAGATCCACTTCCGACATCTAATACTTTATTAATGTGTTCAAAATCTAAATCCTTATAAGGATAAATAGAGTTAAAGAAATAATCAGCATAAATAACATCTTCACCATCTAATCTTGTTAAATTATGGATTTTATTTTGTTCTTGTAAATATTTTTTATAAGTTTCAAATTGTTCTAATTGTTCATTTGTAACATGAAAAATATCTTTTAATTGTTCTTCAAATTCTTGTTTATTCATAATTATTTTTTTCTTTATTTTGTTCTATATAGTATTTTAAATATGCTAAATCACTAAAGTTAATTCCGCTTATTCTAGATGCTTGATCTAATGTTAATGGACGAATTTTATTTAATTTATTTATAGATTCTGTAGCAATATTTGGAACAATAGAAAAATCTTTTATTCAACTACAATCTAAGTTTTTTAAGTGAGTAAAGTTATTAATTGCTTCAATTTCTCTTTTAATATAACCCTCATATTTAATATTAATTTCTACTTTACTTAATCAATAATCATCTAATTTTTGAAATTGATTTGGCAAATAATTTAAAAATTGTTTTAAATTAACATCTTTTCTACATAAATATGAAGATAGTTTTAAATTTGATATTTCATAATTGGTACTTACATTTAAAAATTTGATTTTACCCACTGTTTCATTTTTTAAAAAATCAATTAATTCATTCATTAATTTTTTATTATCTAAATACTTTTCATAATTTTGTTTTTTTATTAAACCTAATTCGTATCCATATTTTAATAAACGATCATCTGCATTATCATTTCTTAACATTAAACGATATTCAGCTCTTGATGTTAATAATCGATAAGGATCTAAAACTCCTTTTGTAGTTAAATCATCAATTAAAACACCAATATATGCTTCATCTCTTCCTAATATAAAAGGTTTTTTATTATTAATTTTTAAATATGCATTGATTCCAGCTATTAAACCTTGACAAGCTGCTTCTTCATAACCACTAGTACCATTTATTTGACCAGCAAAATACAAACCATGATAATTTTTAGCTTCTAATGTTGGTAATAAATCAAGTGAATCAATGGCATCATATTCAATAGCATAAGCATATTTTTGTACTTTACAATTTTGTAATCCTGGTAATGTTCTAATCATTTGATCTTGAATTTCAATAGGCATACTTGTACTAAATCCACCAAGATAAGTGGTTGGTAGATGTTTAGATTCTGGTTCTAAAAATAATTGGTGCCTTGGTTTATTACTAAATCTTGTTACCTTATCTTCAATACTTGGACAATAAGAAGGTCCAATTCCAGTAATTAACCCAGAATACATTGCTGATTTAGTTTTATTTTTTAAAATTAAATCATGAGTATTTTGGTTAGTATAAATTAAATAACATGGAGTTTGTTTATTAATATTTAAAAAATTTTGATCAAAATGACTAAAACAAATATTCATATTACTTCCAGGTTCTAATTCACACTGACTAAAATCAATAGAATCAGTATAAATTCTAGGAGGAGTTCCAGTTTTTAATCTTTTTAATTTAAATCCTAATTTTTCTAAAGTGGTAGATAAATTTTTTGAATTCTTTAAATGATCTGGACCTTCATCTTTGTATATAGAACCTTGGAATGTAACAGATTTTAAATAAGTTCCTGATGTAACGATTGCAGATTTAGTACTTAATAAACCGTGTTCAGAAGTATAAACACCATTTAAAACATGTTGTTCATCAAAACTAAAATCAATAGCTTCATCAATTATTAAATCAATATAAGGATTTTCTTTAACTAATTTTTTAAAATAATTTGCGTATTCAATTTTATCTGATTGCTCTCTAATTGCTCAAACCCCAGGTCCTTTAGAAGTATTAAGCATTTTAATTTGTAACGCTGTGTGATCAGCTACTTTTCCTTGCATTCCACCAAGTGCATCTATTTCTCTTGTTACTACACCTTTAGCAGGACCACCAATTGAAGGATTACAAGGCATTTTACCAATACCTTCTTCACTAAGAGTTACGATTGCTACATTTTGTTTAAGATTAGCAAAAACAAAGCAGGCTTCTAAACCCGCATGTCCAGCTCCTATTATTATTGCTTCATATTTTTTATTCATGTTTTATATTAATAATGATTTGATTTAATATATCTTTGACCTATATTATTTATATTATATTTGAATGTTTTAATATTTATCAAATATGTGTATTAGTTTTAAATCAAAAATAATCAAAGAAATTATTTATTTATAAAACTATCTATAAAGTTATCAGTTTTATAATCATAAATTTCATTTTCATATCAAGATAAATTTTTAGATTGATCAAGTAATAACAAATCAATATTATTTTTTGTACTTTCTTCTTTTAGATAATCAAAAGAATTTTTTGTAGCTTTAACCAAATTTGAAATAAGATTTTCTAATTTTTCTTTATATTTTATATATCTTTCTTCATTAAAAAATGCACGGTAATTATCAATATATTTATCAATAGTGCGAAGTAATGTGTGATGATTGATGACAATATCTCATCTTTCTTTATTAATAAATTCATTACTAGAATAAATAAGTTCTGGTATAAATTGATAATTATCAGAATCTATTAGTTTAATATAAGTTAATGAAAAAGCATTATTGCTAATGTTTTTTTGTAACATTTCTAAGATTGTTAAACGAGTTTGATACAAAATCGTTCTAGTATTTTTCATTAAATTATCAAATTCATTTAATGGATATAGTTTGATAAAATCTTCTTTATTCATTACGAATATTGATGTTGTATCAATAATAAAATCTTCATTAAAAAATGGTGCATCTTGTATATTGGTTTTTAAGTTATTACTAGGATGAAGAATAATAGCTTGTTTTAAATCAATATAATCTTGTTGATGTTCAGCTAATTCTTTTCTATTTGTTTTATGAATTTTATAAGAAGCAAATTCCATTTTTATGAAATAAATTTGATCATCTAATTCAGATATTATTATTGGATACCCATTTATTTTTTCACCAGTACGATTAAATATAATCATCTTACTTGAATATAATGGTAGTCATTCAAAATTTTTTATTTGCATGATATATCACCTTAAATACTTATCATTATTAATGATATAACTGATTTTAATTTAATAAAAATAAGCTTTTATTTAATTGATAAGATTTTAATTTATTCAATGAATTTGTTTAATTTTATGTAAAGTATTATAATTATCATGAATATTCTATTTATTTAAAAGAGGTTTTTTATGACAATGAATGAAATTGTAAATAAAAAAAGTCTTCATAATGGTAGGAATTTTGAAAATAAGAAATTACTTATTTTAAAAGCACATGAACGTCAAAAGTGAATCAAATGATTTGCACTTTTTGGAGCTTTTTTATTTCAAGCAATTCCTTATGGTGTTGCAAATAACATTTTAGGAAATATGGAACCATTTGTAGTTGATGGAACACATCTTACAAATGGTTCTCATTATTATGGAATTTTTGGTGGTCACCCAAGTATTGATGGGTCTGAAGCACTGATGGGAAATTTCGTAATATTTACCCTTGTATTTACATTTGGAGCCCTTATTTCTGCTATGATGAGTCCTTTGTTAGGAAGACTTTTTGCAAAAAAAATTAACTTAAAATTTTTATTAGCAGTAGGTTGTTTTGTTTGTGGTTTTAGTTTTGCTATGATTGGCTTACTAGGAATTATTTGAACTCCTGATGCAATTAATGTTGATAAAGATTTTGCAGCTAAAGCGATTTGATTATATTTTTGATATGGTTTTAGTTTAGTTGGAACATCTTTGTTTTCTGGTTTAGGTGTACCTTTTTTAGTAGGGGCTTGAGTTCCTGGTAAAAATCGTGGTACATTTTTAGGAATTGCTTTTGCTGGTGGAAGTGCTGGAAATCTTATTTGACAAGTAGCAATTAATCAAACATTAGCTCATATTTCTGTTTATAATGCATTTTTTATTTATGGAGCTGTTGGTGTAATTGGTGGTGTATTAATTAGTATTTTATTGATTAATTTACCAAAAACTATTGCTTTAAATGATCAAGAAAAATTTAGCAATAATACTTTATCAAAAGATGAAGATATTGCTAAAAATGGTGCTGGTTTAAAAACTACTTTAAGAGTTCCATATTTTTATCTATTATGTATATCATATGGTATTTTTGGTTTAGGAATTGCAGGTGCTGCTAGTCAATGACCTACATTTGTACACCAAGGATTATATTTAGTTGCAAGACAATTTATATTACCAGGCGAAAATCCATCAATGTATTTAGCAAATGTTGCTACTATTGTTGGATTAGTTTATGGAATTTCTTGTTTAATTGGTAATTTAACAGGTGGTTATTTATTTACTAAATTAAATGCTTCTGGTGCATTTTTAGTTGGTGGAACAGTTAGAGTAGCTGGCTCTTTATTGATGTTATTAGGTGCATTTGATCCATATTTAACAATTATTGGAGTAGGTCTTAGCGGATTTACTTGTTATACATATACTAGTGCTGCTGGTTTTATGTCTACAAGTTTATTTGGTAAGAAAGATGCTTCTGTTGTAATTGGTTTATTAAGTATTGGTTTTGCTATTGGTTTTGCTATTTCTTCTCCAATTTTAAGCGGAATTCAAACTTCTAGTAAAATTAGTTTTATTGGTGATCATATGTTTGCTGGTCAATGAGTAGGTGTATGAATTTTTACAGCTGTTGTTTTAACTATTGGTACTGTTTGTTTTTATTTTACAGCTAGAAAAATTGAAAAATTAGGATATTTAGCAATGGCTAAAAATGATTATTCAAGATATGGTAAAAAACTTGCTAGATTCCATTTAGTTATTTACTTTAAAGCTTTAAAAATATGATTAACAAATAACGATAAACGAATAACTACTACTTATTTGAAAATGTTAAAAACAAAACAAGAAAATAGTAATAATGTTCATTTAAAAACATTAAATAAAAAAGAAAATGCTATTTATGCAAAACAAGTTAACAAAATTATTAATAATTATTCTAAAAAAATTGCTAAGGTTGAATCATTAATTAATAAAAATAAATCTAATATTGAAGGTGTTCATATTAATAGTCAAGAACAATTAAGAATTAATAAAAAACTTGAAAAAATAAATATGAAAGTTAATGAATTTAATAACAAAATTAATAATGCTTATTTAGATTTAATTAATCAAATAAAAAATCAAGCAACAATTGAAAAAAATGTTTCATTAAAGAATGAATATTTAGATTTAATTAATCAATTGAATAATGATCAAATAGTTTCTGAAAATTACTATGATTTTACACAAGTTGATAACTATTTTGTTAAATATGCAAACTTTATTTCAAAAATTCAAAATTTACAAAATGAACAAAATATTCAAACCAATCCAAGATTATTTAAATTACAAACTAAACTAAAAAAATTAGAAAATAAATTACAAGCTCTTAACAATAATAAGAATTTTAGTTTAGAAAAAGCTAAAAATGCTCATCAATTAATGATGATATGAAATGCAAATAATTATTTTATTTTAAACCAATTAATCGATCAAAGAGTTGAAGCGTTTAAAGATCATAAACAACGTAATTATCAAAATAAAATTACTGCACATAATGATGAAATTCAAAAATTAGAAAATAAAGAAAATTATTATTTAGATAAATATGACAAAATTGAAAAACGTTGAAATAAAGATGACATTCACAAAGATATTTCATCAATTTGATATGAAAACAATAAGGAAGAATAGTCATGAAAACACTTTTTTATAATGGTAATATTGTAACAATGAATAATCATATTCGTTGTGATGCAGTATTAATTAATGATGACAAAATTATTAGTCTTGGCAAATATGATGAATTAAAACAATTAATTGATAGTAATACTAAACTAGTAGATTTAAATCACAATTCAATGTATCCTGGTTTTATTGATGCTCACAGTCACATTACAGGTGTTGCTTTTTCATTAGCATTTCCCGATTTATCTAAGTGTAATAGCATCGATGAAGTCATTTCAACAATGAAAAATAATTTAAATGAATATTTAAATATTAAAGATAAAAAACCTATGCAATTTTTTGTTGGTGAAAATTATAACAACAATAATTTTATAAATCAGACTCAACCAACAAGAAAAGATCTTGATAAAATAGCTGAAGATATTCCTATTTTAATTGTTAATATTTCTGGACATGTTGCTGTAGCTAACACCTTAGCTTTAAAAAGATTAAATATTCTTGATGATATTAAAGATCCAATTGGTGGTAAATATTGTAGATATGATGATAAGACATTAAATGGAGTATTAGAAGAAAGAGCATGATTAGATAATGTAAGTAAGATTGATCTAACTTCTTCTTTACAACAACAAATTGAGCTTTTAAAGAAAGCACAAAATTATTATTTGTCTTATGGTTTAACAACTGCTCATGACGGAAGAATTTCTCCTTTAGAACTTAATTTGTTAAGAGAAGCAATCAATCAAAAAATTTTAAAAATTGATGTTAATGGTTATGTTGATGTTATGCATTATTCAACATTATTTGAAGATAATAAAGATTTACATAATTATGTACAACATGTAAAACTAGCAGGTTTAAAAATTTTTATTGATGGTTCTCCTCAAGAAAGAACAGCTTGAATGTCAAAACCTTATTTGTTACCAAAAGGCACTATTAATGTTGGACAAAATCATTGAACATCTCAACAAATACAGCCAGTAATGAATGATGCATTAAATAAATGTTATACTGTTATTGCACACATTAATGGTGATGCTGCTTGTTCACAATTTATTGATTGTACTAAAGAAGCGATAAAAACTATTAATAAACCTATTAATAAATGAACTGGAATTCATTGTCAATTTATGACCAAAGAACAAATCAATGATTTAGCTTTAAATAAAATTAATCTAAATTTAAGTTTTTTTGTATCCCATGTTTATTATTGAGGAGATACTCATATTGCTAATGTAGGTTTTGAAAAAGCTAAGAATATTTCTCCTAGTCAAAGCGCATTAAAAAATAAATTAAATTTTACATTTCATGAAGACTCTCCAGTTGTTGCACCAGATCAAATTTTAGCTATTCATTGTGCAGTAAATCGTATTACTAAAAATAATGTATATTTAGGAGCACAAGAAGCTATTGATGTTTATAATGCATTAAAAGCAGTAACTATTAATGGTGCTATTCAATATGGTGAAGAGAACCTAAAAGGAACAATAGAGGAAGGTAAATTAGCTAATTTTACCATTTTAGATAAAGATATTGAAAATACAAATCCAGGTGAAATTAAGAACGCAAAAGTTATAGCAACCTGAGTTAATGGTGAATGTTTATATCATAAATAATTTTTTAAATCATTAAATTATTTATATAATAAAAAATGATTTAAGGAGAAATTTATGGAAAATTATAGTCAAACTACACAATTTCAAAATGATGAATATACTTCATTTGATGAGTTAGAAAAAGTTCGCGATGTTAGAAAATGATCAGTTATAGCATGTATATGTTATTGATTGGTATTTACATCATTTTTAGGATTTATTTTTCAAATCATTTTAACTATTAAAGCAAGTAAAATTGATCCAAAAACCAATTTTATATTAGCATTAATTGGAATTTTCTTAATTGGTTGTATTTTAGACATTGTAATTGCAATTAAAACAAAACACCAATTAAAACACATGGAATCTAAAAACATCTAATATTAGGTGTTTTTTATTATAAAAAATTAAATATTTTTTTTAGTTTAAACAAAAAAATACTAAAATAGTTTTGTAAGTTCTCAAAAACTTAAATATATAGGAGTTGTCTAACAGTTTCTATATTTTTTTATAAAAATAAATTAGCACTTTTTATACGAGAGTGCTAATTTTTGTATATAATATAAATAATACTTGAAATTATTTAAGGAGACTTATAACATGAAAGATATTATTTTAGGAATTGACTTAGGAACTACAAATTCTTGTGTAGCTTATATGGATGGTGGACAACCAGTAGTTATTGAAAATCCAGAAGGTAAAAGAACTACTCCATCAATTGTTGCTTTTAAAGGTCCAGATATTATTGTTGGTGATGGTGCAAAACGTCAAATGATTACTAACCCAAATACTATAATTTCTGTAAAAAGATCAATGGGTACAGATAAAAAATTTGATATTAATGGTAAACAATATACTCCAGAAGAAATTTCAGCACAAATTCTTTCTTACATTAGAACATTTGCTGAAAAGAAATTAGGAAGAAAAATTAATAAAGCTGTAATTACAGTTCCTGCATACTTTAATGATGCACAACGTAATGCTACTAAAAATGCAGGTAAAATTGCTGGTTTAGAAGTATTAAGAATTATTAACGAACCAACAGCTGCTGCTTTAGCTTACGGATTAAATAAGAAAGAACATGAACAAAAAATTCTTGTTTATGATTTAGGTGGTGGTACTTTTGATGTATCTATTTTAGATATGGCTGAAGGAACATTTGAAGTATTAGCAACTAATGGTGATACTAATTTAGGTGGTGATGATTGAGACCAAGTTATTATTGATTGATTAGTTCAATATGCAAATAGTGAATATAAATTAGACTTAACTAAAGATAAAATGGCAATGCAAAGATTAAAGGATGCTTCTGAAAAAGCAAAAATTGAATTATCAGGAGTAACAGAAACTACTATTTTATTACCATTTATCGGAATGACTGATGCTGGTCCTATTAATATTGAAAAAACAATTACTAGATCAGAATTTGAAAAGATGTCAAAACCATTATTAGATAGAACCGTTCACCCAGTTGAAAATGCATTAAAAGATGCAAAATTATCAACTAGTGATATTAATGAAGTTTTATTAGTTGGTGGTTCTACTAGAATGCCAGCAGTACAAGAATTAGTAAAGAAAATTACTGGAAAAGAACCAAATCGTTCTATTAATCCAGATGAAGTTGTAGCGGTTGGTGCAGCTATTCAAGGTGGTGTATTAGCTGGTGATGTAAAAGACATTTTATTATTAGATGTAACACCATTATCTTTAGGAATTGAAACAGAAGGTGGTGTAGCTACAACTATTATTACTAGAAATACTACTATTCCAGTTTCTAAATCTCAAGTTTTTTCAACAGCAGTTGATAATCAACCAGAAGTAGATGTTCATATTGTTCAAGGTGAACGTCCAATGGCAAAGGATAATAAATCACTAGGAATTTTTAAATTAGGTGGAATTGATCCAGCTCCTAGAGGTGTGCCACAAATTCAAATTACATTTAATATTGATGCAAACGGAATTTTAAATGTAACTGCTAAGGATTTAAAAACTAATAAAGAAAATACTATTACTATTAATGATGCTGGTGGATTAAAACAAGAAGAAATTGATCGCATGATTAAAGAAGCTGAAGAAAATAGAGAAAAAGATAATAAAGAAAAAGAAGAAGCAGAAACTAGATATCGTGCTGAAAGTTTAATTAATTCATTTGAAAAATCTTTAAATTCAGAACAAGCAAAAACTATTTCTGAAGAACAAAAGAAACAAACACAAGATCAAATTGATGAATTAAAAAAATTATTAGAAGAAAAGAAATTTGATGAATTAAAAACAAAATTGGATCAAATTGAAGCTGTAATGAAACAATTTGCTGATCAAATGGATAAAAATAAAGGTTCAACTGATTCAAATAAATCAGAAGAAAAATAATGCAAAAACTTGATTTAAATATTAAATCCGAATTTATTAAAGATAATGTTTTGAATGTTGATTTCGGAGGATATGGGAAACATTCTAAGGTTTCATTTCCAATTAAATGAGATAAAGTAAGTGCTGCTAAAAGTTATGCTTTATACATGATAGATTATGATGCAACTCATGTAGTTGGTTTTCCGTTTATTCATTGATTAGTAGCTAATATTAAAAACAATGAATTAGTATATGATGCTACTCATCTAGATAAAACAATAATACAAGGTCAAAATTCTTGTACAAACATACAATGATTAAACACAAGAAACCACAAACCTAGTATTGAAGAAATTCTAGAGAATGCTAATTATACAGGTCCAACTCCTCCTGATAAAGATCATATTTATACAATTTATATTTTTGCTTTAGATAAAGAAGATATTAAATTACAACCAGGTTTCTTTTTAGATGAGTTTTATCATAAAATTTTGCAACATATCATTGGATTTGATTTTATCAATGTAAAGTATCATAAATAAAATAATTACCATAAGCATAAGCTTATGGTTTTTATATAATTAAAATATGGAATATTCAATAGTTTTAAAAAGATTAGATGATGAACCTAGATTTATTAATTTTTCTAACACAGGATTATTAAAAAAAACATTAATTAATATTTATAACGAAGTTTGAAACATAATTTTTGATGAAACATCAGATAAAAAATTTGCTTATTCAGTTTTTTTTAAGTCTTTTAAATCAATTCGTTTAATTCGTCAATTTCATAAAGCTACACATAATAAAAAATTAATTAATAGTTATCATAATTTTCATTATGTTTTTAGTTTAATTAAATCTTTATTAGTTATTTTTAATTATTGAACAAAACAAGAGTCTAGAGTTATTTATATATTG
>JAHHTJ010000113.1 GCA_020024715.1 Mycoplasmataceae bacterium | reverse complement strand
TTCATATTAATTAAAATATTCATAAAAATTAATTTTAATTAAATAATTAATAAAAAAATTTCATGTTTTAATATATAATATTATATCAAAGTAGCAAGTGGGAGTTTATTATTATTTAATAAGCGAAGAACCACATAAAGAACAGGAAGGTGTTGCTCGTGGCTGCAAAAAAAGTTATAGCACGTTATGCGAAGTTGAACCTAATTGGTGGACAAGCCAAACCAGGTCCAGCATTAGCTTCAGTTGGTATTAATATGGCTTTATTTACAAAGCAATTTAATGACCAAACAAAAGATATGAATGGAAAGGTGGTAGCTGTTTGAATTACAGCTTATACAGATAAATCTTTTGATTATGTTATTAAAACCACTCCAGCTTCTATATTAATTAAGGAAGCTGCCAAAATTAATAAGGGTGCAAAAAACCCAAAAACTGATAAAGCTGGTTCTATTACAAAAGAACAAGCACTTCAAATTGCTCGCACTAAAATGAAAGATTTAAATACTTTAGATGAAGAAGCTGCAGTAAGAATGATTGCTGGTACAGCTAGAAATATGGGTGTTGTTGTTGAAGGTATGAATAATGAAACAAATAATGAAGGAGCAAGTAAATAATGGCTAAACGTATTCATAATAAAATGAAAAAAGCTTTAGAATTATTTGATCCTACTAAAGTTTATACAGCAGAAGAAGCTGCTGAAATTGTAAAAAAAGTTTCATATTCAAAATTCGATGGTTCTGTAAATATTGCAATTAAATTAAATTTAGATACAACTAAAGCAGAACAACAATTAAGAGGCACAATTGCTTTACCACATGGTACAGGTAAAAAAATTAGAATTTTAGCAATTACTGATGACATGACTAGAGATGAAGCAAAAGCTGCTGACATTGATTTTGTTGGAGCTAGCGAAAGAATTGAAGAAATTAAAAATGGTTGATTAGATTTTGATTTAATTATTACTACCCCAAAATTTATGCCAGAATTATCTAAATTAGGTAAAATTTTAGGTCCTAGAGGTTTAATGCCAAACCCTAAGACTCAAACAGTAACAACAGATATTAAAAAAACTGCTGCTGAATTCAAAAAAGGAAGATTTGAATATCGTACAGATTCATATGGAAATATTCATTCAGTAGTTGGAAAAGTTAGTTTTACTAATGAACAATTATCAGAAAATATTAAATCTATGATTGAAACTATTAGAACTAAAAGACCTAGCACAGTGAAGGGTGATTTCTTACAAAATGTTGTAATTTCTCCTTCTATGGGTCCAGCAATTAAGGTTAAATTTTAATTTTTAATTTATAAATAAAGTTTGATGTAATTTAACTCCTATTAGTAAAAAACCAATAGGAGTTTTTGTATGTAAAATATAAAAAATCAAATTTAATATTACACAAATACTTATTAATCAAAATAAAACACAGATTCTTGATTAGTATCAATAAATACTTATATTTATGTAGTTTATAGTTATTTAATCATCTGTTAACTTATATATGTGGTACTAATTTATTG
>JAHHTJ010000112.1 GCA_020024715.1 Mycoplasmataceae bacterium | reverse complement strand
ATTGAAACATTTAATAAATATTTATTAAAAATTAAAACTATATTAGATGAATGTTGAATTAAAGGTATTAAAGAACAATTAAATGTTATAAATTATAATGCATTAAATTTAAATGATGATTCATTTAAACAAGAATACAACCCTAAACAATTTAATAATTTTTTTACATCATTATTTAAAATTCTTGAAATTGATATTAGTGATTTATGTGAAACCCATGCTAATCAAAGTGTTTGATGAAATAAAAAAATTTCAAAAAAACTTAATAAAATTAATAATTTATTTAATAAAGTATTTCCAAATTCTAATAAAGATATTAAATATTCTTTTAATTTAGCTTTAAATGATCAATCAATTTCATTTCAAATTTATACTGAAGATAAAAAAATTAGTGATAATTATGACAATGAAGAACCTGGTTTATACTTAGCTAAATATGATTATCAATCAACAGGTTTTAAGTGATTTTTTGAATTTTATTTTGGTTTTTATTTATTAACTTACCAAAAAGATTTAAAAAATACCGTTTTATTATTAGATGAACCAGCAGCATACTTATCACCAGTTGGAATTAGAGAGTTAAGAAAGTTATTAAAAAAAATTAGCTATGAAACCGATGTGACATTCGTTTTAACAACTCATTCTCCATTCTTTGTTGATTTTGATAATTTAGAAGAATTAAGATTAGTAGATAAACCTTTGAATGAATTAATAATATACAACAATTTTCATACTATGGATCCAAAAAATAATGTTTTAGCTTCTTTGATTCATACTTTACAAGCAAATATATCAACTTTGCAATATGATGAAAATAGTAGTGATTTTGATGATACAAAATATTTTATATTAGTAGAAGGAATAAGCGATTATTTATATTTAACTGCCATTAAGATTAAATTATTACAATTAAGCAATGAGGAATTAATTGAAAATGGTTATTCAATATCAATGTTAGATGAAAAGATAAGAAATATAATTAAAAAACTAGTTTTTATTCCCATTAATGGTTTAGGAAAAACAAAAGAAGAACATCAAAATATTTTTAATAGATTACAAAAAATTTATAGTTCAAAAGATTTTAAATTCTTAGTTGATGCAGATAAAATAGGAAAAGAATTTAGTGATATTAACAATATTCAAATTAAAACAATTGCTGAATTATTAAATGATAAAAATATTAAAACAATTGAAGATGTATTAGATAAAACAGATTTAACCAAGTTTAAACTTGTGGAAGAAGATAATAAAAAACATGCTAATAGTTCTTATTTATTTAAAAGAGTTTTATTAAACCACAATAAAAATAATAAGGATGATGAAGATAATATTAATATAAATAGTATTAATAATTTAGCTAAATTAATTATTAATCTAGCTAAAGAATTTGAATAATATAATTTTATACTTATTAACTTTAAAATACATTAGTCATGTCAGACTAATGTATTTTTTTAATAGTTATATGAGATAGTAGTCCGCTTTTTATGTAAGAATTATTTTATTATTTCTTCTTACTAAAC
>JAHHTJ010000111.1 GCA_020024715.1 Mycoplasmataceae bacterium | reverse complement strand
TTTTTATATTAATTGTTCATTAAGTTTGGATAATAATATCAATATAATTTACAAATATGACCAATTTATTAATAATAAAGATTATAAACAAGATATTAAAGGATTAAAAAAATTAAGTTATAAGAAAAAAACATTAAACGAAAATATTATTCCTTATTGTGAATTTATACATAAAAATATAGATTTTTTAAATGAAAAATACAAGGAATACTTAAATTATAAAGATGTGTTGTTTAATAAATATGCTTTATTTTTTTATTTTAAAGAATTAACAGATCCACTATTTATTCAATATTACAATAAAAAATTTTATTTATTTGATGTTAAATTTTTTAAGTATTTTTTAAATGATAATTTTAATTTTCACGATTGTAATCTTTTTTTAGAACTTGAAAAATATAAAAATAAAATATCATTATTTTTGCAAGCAACAAAGAAAGAAACTATTAACGATATTTTAGAACAAGAAACAAAAAATTATAATTATTTAAACAAAGATACTATTAAGCTTATTTTTGATTTAGTAACTTTAAAATTAAGGGTAAAATTAGCTAATTTAAATGAGCAAGATAAAAAAGAAGCACAAACTATTTTGGCAACTGGAGATTTAAAGGTTAGACCAGAAATTTTTCGTTTCATTAATGAACATCAAAGATTATTGCAGATGATGTTTCCTATATGGCTAGGAAATCCTGAAAATGTAGCTAGAAATTTACCGCTAGAAAAAAACATATTTGATTATGGTATTTATGATGAAGCTAGTCAGGTTTATCTTGAAAAAATTTATTCAATTGTTTATCGCACAAATATTAAAGTAGTTGCTGGTGATGATAAACAAATTCAACCAACAAGTTATTTTTCTAGTATACAAGAATACGATATGGATGGACCTTATGAATTTAATTACACCACTAATGTTGCAAAATCATTACTAGAAAAAGCAAAAGCTTTATCATGAAATGAATTTATGTTAATGAATCACTATCGTAGTGATAATGAACAATTAATTAAATTTAGTAATACCAACTTTTATGACAACAAATTGGAATTTGCTTCTTACAATCATGAAATTAATAAAAATGCAATTAAAGTATTTGATACTAATGGATTGTTTAGAAGTGATGGAATAAATATTGAGAATGGATACAAAGTTATTGAGTTATTAGAAAATAATTATCAAAATTATAATTCAATTATTGTTATTACTTCTAATGTCCAACAAATGAATTTTATTGATTCATTAATAAGCAAAAATAATATTTTAAATAATTTAGATGAAAATAAGATTAATGTTATTAATTTAGAAAATATTCAAGGTGAAGAAGCAGATTTAGTAATATATGATATTACTTATGGTAAAAGAGAAAATAATGATAAATTACCATCAAACTTTGGACCAATAAATACAAGAGATGGAAAATACAGAATTAATGTAGCAATTACTAGAGCTAGAAAAGAAATGTTTATTGTAAAAGCTTTTAAAGCTAATGAAATAACTAATGTAAATAACAACGAAAATATTGACATATTAAAAAAATATTTAATTTATGTTGAAAATATTGC
>JAHHTJ010000110.1 GCA_020024715.1 Mycoplasmataceae bacterium | reverse complement strand
ATTTTTTTATTAATAATTTTGCTTTATAATCACATTAATTAATTTTTATATAAATTTTTAAAATTTATTGCTCTTTATCCTTATAATTATATAATCAAGATAAATCTTTTCGTTCAGCCAATTCAAATGAATTGTCAAAGATGTATTAATTACATCAGAACAACTATAATTATTAAATAAGAAAGTTTTAGTATGAACATAGATTTTATCCAGAATGTGTCTGTTTTTACAGGCGGTTGATGAGTTTTTATTTGATTCATCATCTTTACGGTTGGTATTGCTGTTTTAAGTATTACAATGGTTCAAACCATAGAAAATATGGCAGCAAGAACCAAACGTATTAAACCAATATTTTATACTGCTATATTATTAGCTTTTGCTACAAGTATTCCTGAATTAATGACTGGTCTTGAAAGTGGATTATTAAAAAGTCCGCAACCTATATTTGCTTATTTTGATAATAGTGGTTCAAATTTTATGAACTTATTTACTTTATCAATTTTTTGTTTGGGGTTTGCAGCATACTTTGATGGTAAAATAATTCGTGCCATTAAAGAAAGAAAAGCAACAAAATTAGCGATTGTTGAAAATGGAAGAGTTCGTTTTCAAGTTAATGTTATCGGAAGAACTTTTACAACTAAGAATAAAGATAATGTTGCTATTATATCTATTTTAGTTATTTTAAATATTTTAATTGTTTTAGCTTCATATATTTCACAATTTGGAAATTTAATTATTCCAGGATTAGAAATATCAGCAATTTCAATTATTCCAATCGGAGTATGAAGCATCTTTTTAATATATTTATTATCAAGAAAAACTGGAAGAGATCAAAAACCAGATGTTAATGTAGATGGATTTTGATATAAAATTCCTAAATTCTTTTTATTTTTAAGTTTCTTTATTATTGTAGCTGGATTGTTAGTTGTATCCATTATTGATGCTGACTTAGTTCAATCATTTAGTTTAACTTATCATATTGATGATGTGTTATCAGGTGGTATTATAATGGCTTTAGCAACTGGAATGCCTGAATTTGTAAGTAATTTTTACTTATTTAGACGTCAAAGATTTAACATGGTTTTAGAATCAGTGGTAGGTTCTTTATGAATGAATACTTTGTTGATGTTCTTTGTTGATGTTTCTTTTAGACAAGATGGCTTATTCCATTATGCTAATGAAATGATTAATTTACATGAACAAATTAAGAATCAATTTGGTGATGTACATCAAGCTTTAATAAACCATAAAGATGCAGTTGATGCTTTAGCTCATAATGTTTGTCCTTGAGAACAAAGACCAATTACAGGCGCAATGAAAAATGCAGTTATGATGGGCCCTTGAAATATTATGAGTTTAATAATGGTTTGTTTCTTGCCTGTTTTAATTATGAAACCTGTAGGTAACAAAAGATGATTAGGAATTAGTGTTGTTTTCTTATTATTTTTAACTTTTGTTGCAGGATTTTCAACTATTTCTGGTATGTATTGAAATTATTAATGTAAAATTGAGTTATGAATTATGCAAATTATATTAAATATGAATTTGATAAAGTATTAAACTCGAAAGAAAGTAAAAGAAAAATTTTATTTC
>JAHHTJ010000011.1 GCA_020024715.1 Mycoplasmataceae bacterium | reverse complement strand
ATTTAATATATACAAAGTTTTTTTATTTTTTTATTTAAAATAAAGATAAGTATTTAGGAGAAAAATATGGATTTTAAAAAAACCACATTAAAAGAAATAGATGTTAGAAATAAAACAGTACTTTTAAGATTAGATTTAAATGTACCTTTGTATGAAGGAAAAATATTAGATGATACAAGAATTAAAGAATCGTTGCCTACAATTGAATA
Organism: Mycoplasmataceae bacterium; assembly: GCA_020024715.1. Lineage (GTDB taxonomy): Bacteria > Bacillota_I > Bacilli_A > Mycoplasmatales > Mycoplasmoidaceae > RGIG1987. The sequence continues at coordinate 11,251 of JAHHTJ010000011.1, read as the reverse complement.
TTTATTAAAAGAAAATGCAAAGATTATAATTCTTTCTCATCTTGGAAGAATTAATAGTTATGATGATATTAAAAGTGATAAATATTCATTAAAGATTGTTTATGAAGTTTTAAAAACTTTATTACCAAATGTAAATATTAGTTTTAGCAATGCTAATAATGAAGTTGATTTAAAAAAAGCAGTCAAAAAAATAAATAATGGTGAAATTTTATTATTAGAAAATACTAGATATTTTAATATTGATTTTAAAACTCATAAATTAGTGAATCGTGAAACTAAACCTGATTATAAATTAGCAAAAATGTTTGCTAGTTTGGCAGATGTATATATAAATGATGCATTTGCAACTGTTCACAGAAATCATGCTTCTAATGCTTTAATTGCAAAATTTTTACCAATAAATGCAATTGGTTTTTTAATGGAAAAAGAACTTAAAAATTTAAGTCATATTTTAGATAAACCAAAACACCCATTTGTATGTATTTTTGGTGGTGGAAAAGTTCGAGACAAAATCGATGTTATTTATAAAGCACTAGAAAAAGCTGATAAAGTTTTTATAACTGGTGGTTTAACTTATACATTTGCTAAAGCAATGGGATTAAATGTTGGTAATAGTAAAGTTGAAAATGATTTATTATCAGTTGCTAAAGATATATTAAAAAAAGATAAAAAACATAAAATTGTTTTAGCAGAAGATTTTATTGGTTGTGATGAAATTGCTGATAAAAAAGGTATTGCTGTAGATATTGGTTCAGATGAAGCTACTGGTTTATATGGTTTAGATATTGGACCAAAAACTGAAGCTAAATATAAGAAAGAATTAGAAGGTGCAAAAACCATATTTTATAATGGACCTTTAGGAGTAACAGAATTTAGTAATTATCAACAAGGAACTAAAGCATTATTTGAAATTTTAGCTGATTTAGTAAATAAAGGTGCTGAAGTTATAATTGGTGGTGGTGATAGTGCTAGTGCTGCTATTAATTTTGGATATAAAGATAAATTTACTTTTATTTCAACTGGTGGTGGTGCAAGTATGAGATATTTAGAAGAAACTACACTTCATGGTTTAACATATATGGATAAAAAAGGCTTAACACCTCATATAAGTGCTGGTAGAAGTCAAGTAAGTAAAACTGTTTTAATGTGTGGTGATCCATTAAGAGCAAAATGAATTGCAGAAACATTTTTAAGTGATGCAAAACAAATCACATCTACTAGAAATATGTTTGGCTATAGTGGCTATTATAAAAATCAATATATTACTGTTATGGGTCATGGCATGGGAATGCCATCTATCGGAATTTATTCTTATGAATTATATAAGTTTTATGATGTTGATTTAATAATTCGTTTAGGAACAGCTGGTGGTTTAGTTCCAGATATGAAGGTTCGTACTTTATTATGTGCAAAAGAAGCATATAGTGATTCTAATTATGCTAATGAATTAGGTTTAAAAAATAATACTAAAATTTTAAAATTATCTAAACCATTATTAGATCTTGTAAAAACATCTGCTACTAAAGCAAAAATCAATTATACAAATGCAAACATTATATCAACTGATTGTTTTTATACAATTTATACAGCAGAACAATTAGCTGCTAAAAATAAGAGTGTAGCAGTTGAAATGGAAATATTTGCTTTATTTGCAAATGCTAGTATGTTGAAGAAGAAAGCAATTGGATTATTAACAATTTCTGATAATTTGATTACTCACGAAGAAATGGATGCTTTAGATCGTCAAACATCACTAGTTGATATGGCAAAATTAGGCTTAGAAATTATTGTTAATTATAATAAAAAATAATTTATACTAAATATAGTTAATTTTTATTTACTTATTATTAAGATAAGGAAGGCAAAATATATGAGAAAGTTTTTTAAAACACCAGATGGACAATTATTAGAAATTGATTCAGATATGAATCTAAGCAAAACAAATATCGAAGAATATGATATTAAAACAAGTAAAGACACTGATGTTGAATATATGCCAATTATTACAAAAACAAGTCGTGGATATGTAATTAAGGTTAATGAAAAAGAACATGATGAAGAATGTTGTGAAAGTCATGATGGCACATGTTGTAAGAATAGAGTTATTTTCATCGAATTAGATGTTGATAATTTAAGGATGAAAAGATTCTTAGCAGAAGATGAAAAACCAGAAGTTACCTTCTATATTCCTCATGGTAAAAAAGCAATTGCTTATGCATACTCTACTAAAGGTGGATTGTGATCTAGTACTTTATCAGATGAAGAAAATTAATTTAAATAGTTCAATAGCTAAGTTAATTAATAAGAAGAAAGAAGGAATTATATTTGAAAAAAATGATTTCTCTTTTTTTATTTATAAACTTACAGAAAAAAATAAAACATTAGATATAGCTGGCTTTTTAAATACTTGTGATTTGTTAGGATTAACAGAAGATGAAATAAATGGTTTTATTAGCGCAATAAATAAAGATGATGAAATATCTGAATTCAATAAAGAAGATTATTATTTAGATTATTTAGCTATTGATGAATTTGGTGATTCATTAAATATTATTCTTGGTTTAATCTTAGTTAATTTAGGTTTAAAGTTTTTTTATATTTTTGAAAAAAGTATTCATTTTATTGGTTCTTTGTTTGATAAATTAAGTAGTATTGGTGTTGGTAATAAATTACATAATGATAACAAATACAATACCGTCTTAAAAGAAAAAAATGAATTAGTTTTGCTAGAAGTAAATAATTTCATTCCATATTTTGATACTTATATAAAGTTACTTTATGAGCTTGCATTTAGCAATATTTTTTTATATTTAATAATTGCTTTAGCATTAAAGTTTAAAGTTCCAAACACAGTATTGATAATTAATTTAAAAGTTGGGAATAAAGCTATTATAAAAAATAATGCATCTGCTAAAAAGATTAGTTTAATGATTATGAATGTTGCAAAACATTTTAAACGTAAAATTATTATTATTCAAACTAATGCTGATTATATTATTTCTAAAACTGTTGGTGTTGCTTTAGAAATAAAAAAAATTAATAATGTTTTAGAAAATCATGAACAATTTCAAGAATATATTAGTTTCATTAAAAAATTAATTGCAGATATTTTATATACATTGAATTTTGAGATTGATAAAAATAAAACTGAAAATTTAATTAATAACATATTAAAAGAAAAATTAGCAATTAAAACTTTTCAACGTTTTGTTGCAAAACAAAGAGGATTAAATTTTATTCGTTATAACAATTTTAGAATTAATCGATATTTTGCACCAAAAGTAAGTAAAGAAATCAAAGCATCAAAAAATGGTTTTATAAATTTTCAAAATATTGATGTGTTTAAAGATATTGCGTATGAATTAAATATTGCAAAATGTTGTTCAAATAACAAAATTGATTATCAAGCTGGGATAGAATTTATCAAAAATGCTGGTGACAAGGTAGAAAAAGATGAAACAATCGCAATCTTATATTCATCTACTTTAATTGATAAAAACATTATTAATAAATTTCAAGACAATATTTTATATTATGAAAAAAGAGATGAATTTCAAATTAAAACATATTATCAATCTATTATTGATAATTTAAATTTGATTAAGGTAAAAAAAGATGATTAAAAATAAACAATTAAATAGTGATGAAATTTTCCTTTTACTAAAAAAACAATTAAATAAAAGCTATGCTCCTTACTCTTCTTTTTATGTAGCTAGTATTTTAGAAACAAAAATTAATGATAAATATAAATATTATTTTGGTAATAATATTGAAAATTTAAGTTTTTCATTAACAATATGTGCAGAAAGAAACGTAATTTGTAATTATTTATCGAATAAAGAAGATGATGAAAAAATTTTAAATTTATATGTTTTAGCAAATAATAAAAGCAATGATTATAAAGAAATAATTCACCCTTGTGGTGCATGTCTTGGTGTATTAAATGAATTTTTTAATGAAAATAATACTATTTCTTGTTATTCTATTTATAGTAGAAGAAAAGATTATAAGATGTTAGATTTAATGCCAGAGGCATTTAAATGAAAGGGAAAATAATGACAGAAAACATTAAGAAATACTACAATATCTGATTAAATCATCCAAGAGTTAGTGCAACCATGAAGAATGAGTTAGCTAACATGAGTGAAGATGAAATTAATGATATTTTTCAAACTACTCCATTAAAATTTGGAACAGCAGGTGTTCGTTTAAAAATGGGTCCTGGTTTTCAAAGATTGAATATGTTTACATATCAAATGTTAACTGATGCTTTAAGTAAATATTTATTAACTAAATATGATCATTTAAGTAATATTTCAGTTATTGTTGGACATGACAATCGTTTTAATTCATCACGTTATGCTTTAATTTGCGCAAGAGTGTTAAGCTCTTTCGGAATTAAAGCAATTTTATTTGAAAATAACGAATTAATGCCAACACCAATCATTTCATATACTGTTTTAGCATATCAAGCTCAAGCTGCCATTAATATTACAGCTAGTCATAATCCAAAAATTTATAATGGTTTTAAAATTTATGGTGATAATGGAGCTCAAATTTTAGATGAAGAAAGTGAAGAAATTATTAATCGTTTACCTGCATTTACAGATATTTTAGACAAAGTATATCAATTAAATAAATCAAATATAGCATACATTTCTAGAGATAATATTGATGACTATTTTGTTGCTGCAAAAAACGCATTAATTAATACTTATCCAACAGTAAATAAGAATTTTCCAGTAGTTTTCACAGGACATCATGGAACATCAGTTAAAAAGATGCCAAGATTTTTAAAATTATTAGGATATCAAAACATTATTAGTGTAGCAGAACAAAATGAATATGATTCTAATTTTACTAATAGTGAAATTGTTAATCCAGAAGATCCTGCAAGTTTTAATTTAGCAATTAAATATGCAAATAAAAATAATGCAAAAATAATTATTGCTAATGATCCTGATGCAGACCGCATGGCTATTGCTATAAAACATGATGATGAATGAAAATTCTTAAATGGAAATGAAATGGGAATTATTTATACCTATTATGTTTTGAAAAATAAAAAATTTAAAAAACAACCATATATTGTAGCATCTTATGTATCTAATAATTTAGTTGATGTCATTGCTAAACAATATGATGCTATCGTTTATCGAACACCAACTGGTTTTAAGTATATGGGAAATGTTGTTGCATCACAAATTGATTCAAAAGAATTAGTAGTTGCATTTGAAGAATCAGTTGGTGCATTAAATTCTTCTATTAATCGTGACAAAGATGGTTTTCAAGCAGGTGCATTAGCATTAGAAATTTATAATTCATTATTAAAAGAAAATAAAGATTTTGTTGATTATTTAGATCAAATTTATCAAGAATATGGTTATTGACAAGGAAAAACATCTTCTTTTATTGTTAAAGGTTTAGATTGAAAAGAAAAAACAGATGGAATGTTAGATAAGGTTTTAAAAACTGAACCTCAAAAAATCTTGAATCGTACCATTACTTCTGTAAGTTTTAATCATGATGGTGGATGTGTTGATTGATTATTAGAAGGAAATTCATGAATTCGTTTTAGAACAAGTGGAACAGAACCTAAATTTAAAATCTACTATAACTTATTTGGTAACAACATTCAAGAATTAGATACAGAAATTAATACATGAAATGCTTGATTTAAAAATTATTTAAATTTATAATATACATATATATTAATTAGGAAACCTTATGCGAAAAAAAATAATTATTGGAAACTGGAAGATGAATAAGAATCGTAAGGAAACAATTAATTACCTTATGACTCTTAATCATATGTTAAACAAAAATCATTTATTATCTGATAATGTTGATGTTTGTTTAGCTCCTAGTACATTGTGTTTAATTGCTACAAATACTTATATTAATCGAGGTGGTTTATTTGCAAAAAATTCACTTCGTTCATTAATAATTGCAGCACAAGATTGCGATTCTGAAATTGCAGGAAGTGAAACTGGTTCAATTTCTTTTATGCAACTTCACGATGAAGGTATTAATGCTTGTATTGTTGGTCACTTTGAAACAAGAAGGAATCATCACTTAACTGATGAACAAATTAACAAAAAAGTAATTTCTTTAACCAATAATAACATGTTAGCAATTTTATGTGTTGGTGATACCTTAGAACAAAAAACTGAAAATTTATCTAAACAATATGTTTTAGAACAAATTGAAAAAGGTTTAAAAGGTGTAATCATTGATAATCTTGATAAACTTGTTATTGCTTATGAACCAATTTATGCTATTGGTGCTAGCAATCCTGTTGAAGTTTTAGATATTGAAGATATGATTAAAACCATTAGAAATAAGTTAGCAGAACTTTATAATCAAAATGCTGCAAATTCTATTCGTATTATTTATGGTGGAAGCATTAATAGTGCAAATTATATTGAATATGCTAAAAGCGATGAAATTGATGGATTATTAATTGGTAAAAGTTCTTTAGATGTAACAAGTTTTTATGATATTAGTTATGGTGTTAGTCAAGCATTAGCAACCAAATATCCAACTTTAGGCAATAAGTATTATACTTTAAAGCAAAAAGAAATTGAAGCAATATCAAAACCAATTCCAGAACCAAAAAAAGAAAAACAAGAAGTAGAATCAATTATTAAAAATGATATCGATGCTATTGAGCAAACAAAAGAATCAGCAATAGATGCTGAAGAAAATAAATAAACAAAGGAAAATATTATGAATAAACAACCATTAGTAGTAGCTATATTAGATGGCTTTGGAATTAGTAATTACGAAAACGGAAATGCACCATTAGGTGCAAAAATGGAAAATATTAAAACTATTCACCAAAATTATCCATGAACATTATTAGAAGCTTCTGGTGAAGCAGCTGGTTTTGTTCAAAATACCTATGCAACTTGCGAAAATTCACATTTAATTTTAGGATCTGGTCGCATTGTATCATCTTATTCAAAAACTATTAATGATGCAATTAATAATAATAGTTTTTTTGAAAATAAAGAATTATTAAGAGCAATTGAAGAAGCAAAAGCAAGAAATAAAACTCATATTCATATTATTGGTTTAATTTCTAAAAGTCCAATTATTGGATTTAAGGATGATGTATTTGCATTATGTAAATTAGCAAGAGAACATAATTTAACTCCGATTGTTCATGCTATTACTGATGGAAAAGATGTTAGAAAAAAATCTGCAATCGCTTATTTAACTGATTTAGATAATGCATTAAAAGTATATGATGGAAAATTAGCAGATATTTCTGGTCGTTATTATGCATTAGATACAACTAATCATTATTCAAGAACTATTAAAGTATGAAATATGATGACTCATCATGATAGTGATAGTTTCAGTGATTTCTTATCTTATGTTGATCAACAATATAATAATAGTTCAACTGATGAATTTTTTACACCTGAGTATAATTCAAAGTATGATGATACAAAGATTAGTGATGATGATGTCATCTTATTAGCAACATATCGTGACTCAATCCAATTAGTTGATTTGATGTTAAATATACATGAAGATGATAAAGATCATTATTCTCATTTAAATAATCTTTTCATTACAGCATTAACTCCAGAAAACAAAATAAAAAATATTGCTTTTGAAATTCCAGTACAACAAAATACATTAATTGATGTATTAGCAAATAATAATTTAAAAGTTTTAAGAGTTAGTGATGATTTAAGAATTAACGAAATTACTTATCAATTTGATGGTTTAAAAACACCTGATTTTACCAATGTTCATGAAATTAAAGTTGATATTGATAGCATTAAGAATGTTACTTATGATTTAACTCCGCAATTAGTAGCAACTGAAATTACTAATAAAGTTGTTGAAAGTTTAGATAATTATAATGTAATATTTGCTAATTACTCTAATCCTGATATTTTAGGACATACTGGTAATATTGAAGCAACTATTAAAGGTTTAAAAGTTATTGATTTATGTATTGGAACTTTATATGATGAAGTTGTAAATAAAGCTCACGGTTGTTTAATGATTTTAAGTGATCATGGTAATTGTGAACAAATGTTAGATGAAAATGATAATGCTTTAACTTTCCATTCTATGAATAAAGTTCCTTTTATCTTGTGTGAACGTAAAATTTCTTTAAGAAATGATAAAGTTGGTATTGCTGATGTTGCTCCAACTATTTTAAATTATTTAAATTTACCAATTCCTAGTGAAATGACTGGTACTTCTTTAATTAAACAACCAAGTGGATGAACAAAGTTTACTAATTTATTCAAGAAAAAAGATATTGCTCTTGAATTGAAAGTTATTAATCAAGAAGATTTAGACAAAATTTTAACAACTATCTCTTTAAATAATGAAGTTAGTTCTACAAAATATGTAGATGAAAATGATTTTTCAACATTAGAACCTTAATATGAAAATTATTCAAGTTCATGCATATGAAGTTTTGAATTCCATCGGTTTTCCAACGGTTGCTTGTATTGTACAAACAGATACAGGTGCAATTGGTAAAGCTGTTGTTCCAAATGGTAGAGTTAAAGATTCGTTATACTATGCAAAAACCTTATATGATCATGATGAGAATCGTTATTTCGGACGTGGTGTTAAAAAAGCTGTTAACTTAATTAATCGTAACATTTCTAACTTGTTGTTAGGTTTAGATGTAACTAACCAAAAAAAGATTGATCAATTATTAAATTTATTAGATTCAACTCCTGATAAATCTTTTTATGGTGCCAATACCTTACTTGTAGTTTCATTAGCTGTAGCTAAAGCAGCTGCTAATGAACTACATATTCCTTTGTATCAATATATACGTGAGAATTTATTAGATAATACATTAAATAAATATTTATTACCAGTTCCTTTTATGAAAATGATTAATGGAGGAAGGCAAGTAGATAATACTTATGCATTCCAAGAATACATGATTGTTCCATTAGGTTTTAAGACATTTTTTGATGTTTTACAAGCAACAAATAAGATTACTAATAATCTTAAACAAATTTTGATTGATGAAGGATATAGTAGTTTTGTTGGACCAGAAGGTGGATATGGTCCAAATATTAGAAGTATTGAAGAAACATTAGATTTATTATGTCGTGCTGTTGCAATTTCTGGTTATACAGTTAGTGCTAATGGTTCAAACAATACAATTGCTTTTGCTATTGATTTAGCTGCTAATAGTATTTATGATGAAGCAAAAGATATTTACATTTTTAATTGACCTTTAACAAAAGGTGATAAAAAATTGCAATATACTGATTATGAAATTTCTAATTTAATTCAATATTTAATTTCGAAATATCCAATTATTTCAATAGAAGATCCTTTTGCTTTTAGAAAAAAAGATCAATATATTAAATTAAATAAAGAATTAGGTGGTGAAATTCAAATTATTGGTGATCAATTATATGCATCTAATCCTTATCTAATTAAAAATGGTATTGAAAAACAATACACTAATAGTGTTTTAATTAAATTTGATGAATCTTCAACTTTAAGTCAAATTATTGAATCTATTTTGTATGTAAAAAAAGGAAATTGAACCGTACAATTAGCTGCTAGAAATGGTGATACAGATGATACATTCATAGCTGATTTAGCAGTTGCTATGGGTATTGGACAAATTAAAATTGGTGGATTAAACCGTGGTGAAAGAATTTGCAAATATAATCGTATTATTGAAATTAGTTTAGAACAAGGATTAAACGCAGTTTATTTAGGTAAGCAAGTTTTTTATAATATTGAATATTTTAAATCGTTAAGGGATAAAAGAGATAGTATAAAAGATAATAAGGATAGTAACAGTGAAGCAAAATAATCAAACTACAATCATGAATTTTCAAAATATTGCTATTATGACATCTGGTGGTGATTCTCCTGGGATGAATATGACAGTAATTTCTTTAATTAAGTTTTTATATTCAAATAACATTAGATGTAAGGTTATTTATGAAGGCATAAGAGGTTTATTAAATAATCAAATTGTTGATTTTGATTATGATAAATTTTATGAATATACTGATTATGTTTTTTTAAGTGGTACTTTTATTAAAAGTTCAAGAGTTCCTGAATTTAAAGAAGAACGATTTATAAATAAAGCGATAAATAATTTAAAAAAACATCAGATCGATCTTTTAATTGTAATTGGTGGTGATGGTAGTTATCATGCTGCATATGATTTAATGAAAAAACAAATAAATGTAATTTGTTTGCCAGCAACTATTGATAATGATGTTGCTTCTAGTGAACTTTCAATTGGTTATTTATCTGCATTAGACTTAATTTTAAATAATATTTATGCAATTCGTAATACAGCAAAATCATTTAATTCTTTTTGTTTAATTGAAGTAATGGGAAGAGATTGTAATGATTTAAGTATTAATTCTACTATTGCTACATTTGCTGATGGAATTATTACTAAACAAAACCCTTGAACAATTAATGATTTTATTAATAAGATTAAATATTTAAAATCTATCAATAAAAATTATGGATTATTTATTGTTACAGAAAAATTTTATGGAACAAATAATTTACCTACTTACCATGAATTAGTAGAAGGAATTGAAAAAGAAATTAATGTGCATATTAAATTTGATTCGATTGGTTATGCTCAAAGAGGAGCAAAACCAAATGTTGTTGAATTAATTAATGCTAATAAGATGGCAAAATATACTGTATCTTGTATTTTAAGAAATTTAAAAAATATTGCAATCGTATGAAAAAACAATCAGTTAGATTATTTAACATTATCAGAAGCAATGAAGATAAAAAAAGAAAATAATATTAAAGAAATTGATTATTTAAATTATTTAGCGGAATTAAACTACCATAAATAAAAATGAGTTTTGTTAAAATTAAAGAAAAACATGATACCAGAACTAAGTTTGCTTTTGAATTAAAAGAAAATTTATTGTTTTTAGACAATAAACAATTTAATTTTGATTATAATAAAGATTTAAGTATTTTTGCTGATCATATACAAGAGTTGTTAAACTATAATGCAAATAATTTTATTATTGAAGAAAAACCTAGTTTTAAAATGATTAATTTTATCAATGTCGCTAAACAAATTTGTGAAATTAATAATACAACTTATAGTTTAATTTTAGATACGACAAAAATTAAATTTAAGGTTATTGATACTTCTCGCGAAACTTTTTCTTATGTTAATGAAAACTTGATCAAAATTTATTATGATGATAATTTAAATAAAATCGAAAAACCTGATGCTATTTTGATT
>JAHHTJ010000109.1 GCA_020024715.1 Mycoplasmataceae bacterium | reverse complement strand
TTATAAATTCTGAACAAGATACTGATTTCAATTTATTTACAAATATTGTGAAAACTAAATCTGTTATTCCGTTTTGAAGCAAAAGTAATTGACATGCACAGCATTTATTAAATTATTTAGAAAACCAACAAGATTTTACTAAACAACAAATTATGAATTTTAATTATAACCAAATTCTTTTTTGATGAAATTATTATTGTGCAGTTGGAATTCAACATGAATATGCAATGACATCATATCAATATAATTTAGGTTCTAATCCATTAAATGAAATTATTGTTAATAGTACAAATATAGCTATTATTAAAAATAGAATTGATAAGGTAATAGAAACTGCTTTACAAGAAGTTAATCTTGTTAAAACTGATTATTCAATTCATATTCCAAACGGTGGTTTACAAGAATTAGCTAATCATAAAAACGATCCAATGCAAACAGCATCTATTTATGTAACAGTAACTTCTAATAATAAAAAAGCATGTTATGGTTTGTTAAAAATCAAAGTTATAGATAGTAGTAATGTTATTAATTTAGCTAATATTAACTTTGGTCAATTGAATATTGGAGTACTTGGTAATACACAAAATGATTTAGAAAAGATTAAAAATTTAATTATTAACAATGTTAGTGAAGATATTAATAATTATGCAATGATTAATGAAATTAAAATTAAATTTGTATATGGCATAAATTTTACAATCAATTGAAGTAAATTAAAATTAAGTTTATTAGATCCAAAAAATTTCATTAATTCAACAATAGTTAAGTATCTTATATTACCAATGAAAGATACTTATGATTGTTATAATTCAAACAGTATTTGAGTACAAAATAATGTTTCTTTTGCAAATACAAACAATAATATAGGTTCACAAAATAATGGAAGTAATAATGGTTCATCAAGTGGACAAACCAATAATGGAAATAATGGTGTTTTTTGATTAAGTAATATTAATCTTGATAATTTGTTTATTAATGTTGATTCAAAAAATATGCTTGATGCTGAAATAATTATTTCTAATTATATTTTTGATGATATTCATTATTGCTTTCAACAATATTTTAAAGATAATAATCAATTAAACACTGAACCTGCTAATTTATTAGATTTTAATTGAAATAATAAGATATATTCAAACAAAAAAATAATATATCCTAGCAATTTTAATAAAACTTGAACAATAAATAATTATCAAACAATGCTTAGTGATTTAGCTAGCAATATGAATAATAAGTCTTTTGATAATGTTGAAACACTTTGAATTACGTTTGCTCCTAAAAGTTCAAATGAAATTTGTAGTAGTACTCCAATGTTAGTAAGCAATGCTTATAATAACCCAATGGACCCTAACATTAATGGACATTATTTACCTTATCAACAAGTTCCTGATCAAATTAATTCTCCTAATAATAATGGTAATAGTAGTAATAGTTATAATAATGCAATTAAAAACACAACAAAATTACACTTAGTTTCTCAAACTAAATTTCCATTATGAGTAGTTTCTATAATAATAGCTGTAATAATAGTTATTGGAGTTGTTTGTTACATTATATATAAAAGAGTTAAAACAAGAAAAGTTTAAAATGAATTTTGTTTTATGTTTTTAGTTATACTATAAATTTTAGTGCATAAAGT
>JAHHTJ010000108.1 GCA_020024715.1 Mycoplasmataceae bacterium | reverse complement strand
TCTTATATATAAATTAATTATCAAAAAAAATAAACAAAATTTACATCAAATATTTATGAATAATTGAGAAATTATTAAATTAGATAATATGCAAAAATTATATAATATATTTGATTTATTAAAAATGAATAAAGAACTTTTAATACTTGATTACAAATATAAAAATTACCAATTATCAAGTCTATCAAGTAGTTTTAAATTCATGATATTAAGATGAAAGGAAAAACAACATGGCAAATAATTCTTTTAAAGATGAATACACAGTTTTAGTTGATGAATTAACCCATATTCTTGAATCTAAAGAAATTGTTCCAGAACTTCAAAATCAAAATGTTGTTATACAATTATTAAAATCAATTAAAATTTGTGAATTTCTTGAAGATAAATTAGAAATATCTCAAGCTGAAAGAAAGTCATATAATTTTTTAAAAATCATTTCTAATTACTATGCAATTAGTAATTTACATGTTGATTCTTATTATTATATTGATGAAACCACACTAAATGATGATGTTCATTATCTAAAAGTTTTTTCTAAAAATATTTTAGGAAAAGATTATCAAGATTTAACACCACGAACAGCAACTAATAATTTTCAAAATAAAAATTTTACAAATTCTAACGATATTCATAAGGGTGAATTTGATCGTTCCAATAATTCTTCAAACCAAGATATTACTAATAATAATCAAATCGATGATAATTATAATTATTTTAATAATCAAAATCCATATAACAATGGATATGGTGGTTCTGGTTGATTTAATAATTTTATGAATGGGTTTGGTCCTTCTAGTTATGGCTATAACCAACAAGATTATGTATCGTCAGCTGAAGATCAAATAGCAGCTACTGCTGCTTCTAGAAGATTAAATTCAGAAATTGCTAGCGGAAAAATTTATATATATTCAACAAAGCCAAAAACTGTTCCAATTCTTAAAATAGTTGCTGGTATTGCTTGTTTATTATTAGTAATTGTTATCATTGTTCAAATTGCTTTAAATCAACAATTATCTTCAATTACAATTCCACCAAATACACCATTGCACAATTATATTAATAATATATATGGAAGCAAATTTACTGGACAAGGTGTACCAATAGGTAGCGTGATGTATAATGGTTTAGTGTCTGGTTGGTTCTTTTCTATTTTTTTAATTTTAATTTTTACATACATGGCTTATTATCAATTAAAACCAACTAGAACTATGAATGAAAAATATCAAATGCACGTAGGTTTAATGTTATTTGAAGCCATTATTGTTCTTATAGCAATTATCTTTAATTATTCATTTCTTTCTATTCAAAGAACTATGTTTGAAAGTTGACCGATGTGATTATCAACATTTAGTAATTCATCTGAACTACCATTAATTAAAACATTATATGCATTTTCTATTCTTTACATCGTTTTATTATGTTCATTAGTTTTAATTGCGATTGTTTTTTATTTTGTTCGTCCAAGAATTAATTTTGAATATTTAAACGGTTTGTTTCAAAAATATTTTGGTGAAGCTAGACAACAAATTACTGGATATAATCATTAATTAAAAAATCAATCATTCTGGATTGAGTTTTTTTAATAATGTGTATTTAATGAAAATAAAGATGTAAATAAGATAATATTTATTTGAAATATATAAATT
>JAHHTJ010000107.1 GCA_020024715.1 Mycoplasmataceae bacterium | reverse complement strand
AGCAAGCTAACATATTTTTACTGTGCAAGTGTCCAACTTGCACTTGCAATTTGCGTTTAAATAATTATTCAAATTCATGTTCAAATTCATCTAATGCAGCCATTAAAGTTGCTGAAATATAAGCGAAAGAAGGTCCTCCACCATATGCGATAACTGTAGTTGCAGCATCTAAAATTTCAGCTCTTGTTGCTCCTGCTTCATAAGCACTGCGGCAATGACCAATGATACAATATTCACATCTGCAATATACAGATACTGCTAAAGCAATTAATTCTTTAGTTTTCACATCTAAAGGTCCATTATGTTCAGATACATTTAATAAGTTAAAAAATGCTCCTACTGTTTCTGGTGATTCAGATTGTGCTTGTGCAATTCCTTCGTTCATATCATTAAACATTTGTCTAATATCTTTTGCCATTTTATAAATCCTCCTTGTGAGCAAAATCGTAAAAACTCTCAGTTACATAACTTGAAATTAAAATTAATGCAGCATAGCATACAGCATAAATTATAATAATTATATTTTAACTGAGCAAAATTTTTACTAGGAATATGTTTACAATACTATTGTACACCTTTATGATAGAAATATCCAATTTATAATATGAATTGTTGATTAAAATTTTCTATTAAGGTAGGGTGATTTACATGAATAATAAACAAATTGAATGTATATTAGAAGTTGCAAAAACATTAAATTTCAATAGAGCTTCCGAAAATCTCTACATTTCACAACCTACTTTGTCATATCAAATTAAAACATTTGAAGATGAGATTGGGGTTAAAATATTTAATAGGAATGGAAACGGAGTAAGTCTAACACTTGCTGGAAAAGATTTTTGTACAGTTTTAGATCAAATAAATAAATCTTTACATAAAGCAATAGAGCATGCACAAAATATAAACCAAATCTATAGCGATGAAATAAGAATTTGTATGCAATATCGTTCTTCGCTATATTATTTATCTGACGCCATTAAACTATATAAAGAAACACACCCTGAAGTCATTATTACTCCTACTTTTAATGATGTTGAAAATGTTGAATTATTTTTAAAACACGAAAATGATGTTTTATTTGCTTTAGAAGAAGACATTCAAGGTGTTCCCGGAATAATTGGATTTCCACTATTTGTAAGCAATTTTTACATAATATCAAATCATGATGACGAATTAACTAAACTAGATTTTGTAAAACCTGAAGATCTAATAGGACGCACTTTAATAGTGGGAGGGAAAGCTTCTAAAGGTTTGAAAAAAATTCAAAAAAGTCTAATTGAAAATTACGATATTAATTATATTAACAGTCCTATTCATGATGCAACTTTACTTCATATAAAAAGTCAAAATGGCATTTGTCTAGCACCAGGATTTTTAAACGATTTTACTAACGAGTTTGCATGGACTACATTTATGTGTGATCAATCTAATCATTGTTTTTTAGTTGTACATGAAAATGAAAGTAGAAAGAGTGTGTTCGATTTTATTGAGCTACTACAAAACATTTATAGAAACAACGTATATTTTTAATTTTAATCACTATTTATCAAATAAATGTATTTTAGCATCATCAAAAGGACAACCTTTTTTACTGGTTGATTGCATAATGAAGTTGGACACTTAATAAAAAATCCATAGTGATTTTCC
>JAHHTJ010000106.1 GCA_020024715.1 Mycoplasmataceae bacterium | reverse complement strand
ATTTAAAAATGAATAAAATTTAAACTTAAACTTTTATTAAATGTTTTTTATTATTTAATGACATATAACAATAAATGTATAACATTAATTATTTAATTGAATTATTATTAAATTTTTAAAAATAATTAGTTCAAATGTATGCTAAATACATTAAAAAATTCACAACTTTTACCAATAATAGTAAAAATTATGAATAAAAGAATTGATTTAAAAAAATAGTGCACAATTAACACTATTTTTTAAGTAATGATTAATGTTTACTACAACATCCTTCTTTTTTTTCGTTGCAACATTCATCATCTTCATCAGAACAACAAGATTCATGTTTATGTGAATCAGATCCGCAACATCCTTCGTCTTTACCGCCGCAACATTCATCATCTTTGTGAGAATGTTCATGATCACAACAGCAGTCATCACCTTTATCAGAACAACAAGATTCATGTTTATGTGAATCAGATCCGCAACATCCTTCATCTTTGCCGTCACAACATGTTGATTTATCATGAGCATGCATTTTACATTGATCACTGCAGAATTCATCGTTTCTTTCAGTTTTTACTTCTTTACCACATTTTTTACAATTTTTCATAATTATATTTCCTTTCTGTATTTGTATAATTATTATACTCATAACATAAATATTACAAAAAAAACTTTAAATTAAACTAAAATAAAATTGGAGAAATAGTTTATGGGGTCAAGAATAAAAGAACAATTTTCTTTATTTATTACTGATAGTGAATATTTAAATACTTTTCAATTTTTAACTTTAAATTACAGATTATATTCAGCAAACTTTTGGTATGATGAATGTGAAGCTAATGAATACTTTTTTGATAGTTTGAAAAAAAATGAATTTTTTCCAAAATTAATTAACTTTAACAAACCACAAGAAGGAAGATGAAACGAAAACTTTTTGTTAACATTAAAAGATAATAAAGCATTGTTAGAAGCAATTTATGCGAATCAAGAACCATTAATAAATATTTTTGATAAAAATTGCAATATCTTACAAACCACTAATTTTTTGGATGCATTTGAAAATAATTTAATAGGCAATATTAACTTTAAAACATTAAACCAAAAAAATCCATATAAATTACCAATTAAAGAAAATAAAAAAGCACACGATTTAACTTTAATTCAAATAGATATGGATGATTCATATTTGAATTTAACTTTAAATTGAAAAAGTTTAGATAGTTTTATTGACACATTAAAAAATATCGCAGATAAGAGTATTGTTATTTTTAATACGCAAAGAGCATTTTTTGATACGTTTGATTATATGTTATATTTTTTACTTAAATATGAATATGGTTTTTATTTATGTTGTGATAATGGTACAAGTTTATATCATTTTGCTTTTTATAAAGAACATATTCTTTGAAAAAGAATTAAAAGTCATGATTCAAATAAAATGTTTTTAAGAGCAAGTAAAAATAACGATATTTTTTATAATATTATTTTTGATGATCGCCAATATTTTACTGAACCTGGTATAGAAGATTCAAAATATCAAATAAATAAAGAATGATCAATTTCTTATTATTCAAATATGATATGTAATAAAACCGATTTAGTTGAATCCTTAATGGATGAAGAATATAGTAATCGTATATCTAATATTATTAATGTTGATGATAGAAA
>JAHHTJ010000105.1 GCA_020024715.1 Mycoplasmataceae bacterium | reverse complement strand
GTTTTCACAATATTTGTAAATAAATTGAAATCAGTATCTTGTTCAGAATTTATAACATCAACTAAATAAAAAGAATCTATTCCTGAATCTTTTTTAAAATATTTTTTTCCATAATATAAAGAAGTTACACTATATTCTCATAATCCTGAATAAGAATAATATAATGAAGGATTAATTGAAATATCATTAGGTTTAATTTTTGTTGGCTTACCTATATTAGCAAAAGTAGGAATTCCGGTTGGATTATTTGAAAGAACTAATTTTTCGTTTTCTATTGATAAACCATTTCTAATAACACTAGCATCTTGTGTATTAAAATTAACAGTTACTCCTTTTTGAAAAACTAATCCATCTGCTATATATCCAATTTCATTAACATTATTATACTTAATATTTGGAACAGTTTCATTGGTTTGAAATGGTTGATTTATATAATTATATGGATCATAATATATAGCATCGTTATTTGGTGCATTGCCATTTACTCATAAAATTTGGTTTATTGCTCCAGTAGTTGGATTAATAAGTTTATTATATTTTGGATTTGGTTTTCCGTTTGGTAAATTTTTAGTTATATAAGTAGCTTGTCATTTTTTATTTCCTGGATCTCAAGCATATCATTTATATATTACAGATGGTATGCCACTTCTAATAATGATTGTTTTTTTGTAAATTAGTTTTTGACTTTTATAAATTTCAATATTATAAATTTTTTGTTCATTATTATGTTGATTAGTAGAAGTAGATGATTTAGAATTTGTAGAATTATTATTTTCATTGTAATTAAATGGTGCATCTAATTTATAAGTAAAATTGTTATTTAAAACTTGAATTTCACTTCCATTAATTACTAATTTATTAGTTTCATTTAATGCTCCAGTAAAGTTTAAAGAACAATTAGAATAATACAATCATGTTCCACCATTAATTACACCAGTCATTGTATTATCTGGATTTATTATAGAACTAGAGTTTGGTACTTTAAAACCATTATCAGGTATCATTTTAAAGCTATTTGCAGCAATAGGAATAGGTTGTGCTTTTATATTTAGTCTAAAAGTAACATTTTTAGAATAAAAATATAAACTATTTGTAAATGTTACTGGTGTTTTAAATATTCATGGCGATGGTTTTGTATTTGTTGAAGTATTATTAGTTGTATCTCATCCATTGTTATTAAAAGTAATGGTTGTTATAATATAGTTAGTACCATTAATAGTTGTGAAATCATTAGCAAACTTTAATTGATTATTAG
Source organism: Mycoplasmataceae bacterium (assembly GCA_020024715.1). Classification (GTDB taxonomy): domain Bacteria; phylum Bacillota_I; class Bacilli_A; order Mycoplasmatales; family Mycoplasmoidaceae; genus RGIG1987. The sequence continues at coordinate 440 of JAHHTJ010000105.1, read as the reverse complement.
TAAATGGATTTACACCTTCATATTTATAATTTGAAGATAAACCATAATTCTCACTTATTCAAGTTAATAATTGTTGTTTTAAATAATTACAATAATTATTTAAGATTTGAAAATTACTTTCTCATGTAATTTCACCTTCATTTAATGAATTACCATTATATAAATTATTTTGTAAATAAGGTTGTATATATGAGTTGGCTTTTGGTAATAAATTATTTTTAATTATATTTTGTTTAACTTGAACTCAATTTTGAGAACTTAAATCATAAAAATTTTTAGAATCTCAAATATTAGATGTATTTGAAATAAATGCAATTGGATTTGTATATAGTGTTTCAGCTTCATTATAAATTGGTGAATTAGATAATTGAGCTGGCATTGTATAGTTTCAATTAAAATTTCAAGTTTGTGTTTGATTATATCCATTAACTCAATTAACA
>JAHHTJ010000104.1 GCA_020024715.1 Mycoplasmataceae bacterium | reverse complement strand
TATCCTTTTTCAAACAAAATTTCCATTAACATAAGGCTTTGTCCTTAGAAGAGGGGTACATGTACCCCGCGACTTCATTTTTTAAACTTTAAATAATAAAATTAAATAATGGAGTATTTATGACAAGTGAAAAATTTATATACAAAAGACTTCGATTTTATAAATTCTTTAAGAATAATATTTTCGATATTAAAAATAAACATTTTAGATCACCTAGATCTGGAAAAATAACAACTATTTCTCAAGCTGCAAATATCCTTAAATGTTCAACAAGAACTGTAAAAAATAATCTAAAGGTTTTTCAAAATTATGAAGCAAAAGAGTTTTTTACTCATAAAGGTGTTGGTAATAGAAATGCGTTAGTTTATAACAAAGAATATGATCGAAAGTTAGTTGAAAAATACATTGAGTTTGACAACATTGGAAAATCTGATGATAAAACAATTCCTTTTACAATTCATCACTTTCTAACAGAACATGATTTAGAAGGATCTGAATCAACAATTAGAAGAAGATTAGGGAAATATGTTTTAGGTTACTTTGCTAGAAAAAATACAAAGAGAAACTTTGAAAAGAAAAAATCTTCAGAAATAACTAATCCAATGCTTGAAAAGATAATCAAAAAAGCATTTGAATTCAAAGTAACAAAAACACACTTAAAAGAAAATCTACCTTTTGGACAAATAACTGAAGTTGATGGTTGTTCAAACTATTGATTACCAACTTCTCCTATTATTGAAGAGCGAGATAGAAAAGCAACAATTCATGGAATGTGTGATTCATCTGGATATCTATTATCAGCAAAAATCGATTGAGAAGAAACTAATAATGGCTATATTGCCCTATTTACTGATGTTTTTACCAATTATGGGGCTCCTAGTGAAATAAGAGGTGATAAGAGAACTTCATTTCAATATAGAGGCTTACAAAACACTAAAATAGGACAAGCTATAAATTCATTAAACATCAATCTTAGATGTGAATCTTATGGACAATTTAAAGCAAACATGGAAAGAGCATGAGGAGCAACTCAACCTTGATTACCAAAGCATTTAGCAATCAAAGGAATTAGAACTTATAAACAATTATTTGAATACATTAATGAAGGTGATTTTGTAAAAGATTACAACAACTATTTTAATAAACAAATTAACTTATCAAAAGGCAACAATTTTAGAAAACTATTTGACCAAGAGATCAAAGCTGCATTTGTAGTTAAGGAAAGCAGAACTGTTAAAGAAGGGAACTTCTTCAAAATAGACAATCAATATTATTATCCAATTAATAATAAGGGGGAAAGAGTGATTATGAGTGAAGAAAATAAACACTCTACCTTCAAGATTTATACAGACATGATCGAAGGTAAAATGTTTATTAAAATTCATAACCAAAAATATTATTTAAAGCTTGCTGATTACACATCAGATTATATTGAAAGAGAATCAGTTCTAAAAGCATTAGAGTCTGATGTTAATATGATCATTTATGAACAAGATAAAATCATAAGGATGTATAAATCAGAAATTAACAAATTGCAATCTATGATACTTAACTCATCCGATTATAGATTAGCATCTTCTTTAAAAAAATAATGGCTACATTTCTATTATAAATTAAAATATTTTTTTAATTTGTGTATAATAGAAACAACAACCATTTTTTAAAGTTTAAAAAGTGGAAAATTCGTTTGAAATTTGACA
>JAHHTJ010000103.1 GCA_020024715.1 Mycoplasmataceae bacterium | reverse complement strand
GTCTAATGAAGCATTTATGAAAAAAGCAAGTGAAGAAAAAATTAATGAAGAAAAAAATAAATATGCTCAATATTCTTCAGAATTAAGGAATTTAATAATAGAAATAAATGAATTAAAAGAAAAATAATATTACATTATTTTCTACATGATTAGAAATAAAAAAGATTTATCTTGCTTTATATATATATTGTTATATATGAACATTTATATAAATGTTAATTATAATTTTTCATTCTTATTTTTAAAAGTATTAACTTCTTCTTTAATTAATCTACAAATAAAATTAATTATTTCTTGTTGTATTGCTATAAAAATATCCATTAGACATCTAATCTCTTTAAAAGTATCTGATATATTATCTTGAATAAATTCACTTTTTCTTCCCATAAAAAAACTTTTTACTATTTTATTTAGTAAGAAGTTTTACATAAGATTTGAACTACTCCCATAAAAACTTATATTATTACACATAAAATGCATCACTAAATTTTAGTGATGCATTAATTTTGTTATAAAAGTAATGATTAGTTATGTTTTAAATTATTAAATTAAGCAACAGAAACAACTGCTCCAGCTTCTTCTAAAGATTTCTTTAATTCAGCAGCTTCTTCTTTTTTAATATCTTCTTTAACAGTTGCTGGTAAAGCATCAATAGCTTTCTTTGCATCCATTAATCCAAGACCAGTAATTTCTTTATAAACTTTTAAAACTGCAACTTTCTTTGTAGGATCTGCTAATCCAGTAATTTTTACAGTTACAGTTGCTGGTTCAGCACCAGCTGCAACTCCAGGTGCAGCAGCAACAGGTGCAGCAGCAGTAACTCCGAAAGTTTCTTCAATTCCTTTAACTAAATCATTTAATTCAACTAAAGTCATTTCTTTTAAAGATTCAATAATTTCATCTTTTGTTAATTTTGCCATTTTTATTTTTCCTTTTCTTAAGTATTAACTAAGCTGCAGGTTGTTCAGCTGTATCAGCTGCTGCAGAATTTTTAGTATCAGCGATTTGTTTAATTGCATATGCGAATTGAGTAAGTGGTGATTGTAATGCAGAAGCAATCATACTGTATAAATCATTTCTTGAAGGAAGTGATGCAATAGTTTTTACAGTATTTCCATCAATAATTTTAGCTTCGTAATATCCTAATTTAATTAAAATATCACTAGCTTCTGGCATATCCTCTTTTCTTTTCTTTAGAGTATTAGCTAGATCTTTAAAACCATCAATGTTTTCATCATTCATAAGAATGATAGCGTTAGCATTCATTAATTCTTTATCATCAACAGTAATATTAGCAATAGCAAGTGCACGTTTTAATAATGTATTCTTATAAACATGCATTTCAGAATTATGAACATATAATTGTTTTCTTAATTCTGTAATTTGTTTTCCTGTTAATGTTGTATATTCGAATAAAATGAATGATTTAGCTTTTTTTAAAACTTCAACAATTTCATCAACAATTACTTTTTTATTTTCTTGTTGTTTACTCATGTTTTTTAAACCTCTTTTATTGACAATATATCAAAAAATATTAATAAATAATAAACCTCGGCAACTTTTTTAAAACACAAAGGTTCGTTGCTGTCTTTGGTATATTGCTTTTATTATTATATATTCTTTTAGATAAATATATTTATGAAATTTTTTCATTTAATGATGTTAAAAAATAAAATTTAACATTTTAATATTAATAAAAATAAAAAAAATACTATAT
>JAHHTJ010000102.1 GCA_020024715.1 Mycoplasmataceae bacterium | reverse complement strand
AAGATTCATTAAAAATTATACTTAAATTAAAATTACTAACTATTTTCATGGATTTTTTTAAAAACATATACTTTTTTTAATTTATAAATTCACATAATTTAATATTTTTTGCACCCAAAATGGTATAATTTTAGGTGAAAGGTGAATAATATGAATATAACAAAAAATAAGGAAACAATAGCAAGTAAAATACAAAATATTATGTTTAATAATCAAGGAAAAATATATTCTATTAATGATTTTTATGATCTAGGAACAAAAAATACTGTAAAATCAATTCTTTATCGCTTAACTAAAGAAGGAAAAATTTTTAGATTAATTGATGGATTATATACCTGGCCTGAATATAGTAATATATTAAAACAATATTGCCATCCTAGTACAGATGAAATAGCTTTTAAAATTGCTAAGAAATTTTCTTGAATTATCGCACCTATGAAAGAAGCAGCACTGAATTATTCTGGCCTATCTAGACAAATACCTAATGTATATATTTATATTTCAAATGGTGAAAATCGACAGTATAAATATTTAAATAAAAAAATAATATTTAAACATACGAGCAATAGAAATATATCATTTTATTCATTAGAATTATCTGTTCTTATTCAAGCAATTAAAGCAGTTGGAAGAAATAAAATTACAGATGAAGATATTGAAAGATTAGCTATATTTGCTAAAAAAATTAAAGAAGATTTAGATAAGGATACATTAAAAGTTCCTTTTTGAATTAGAGAAATTTTATTAAAAATAAAGAAGAAAAATGAAAACAACTAGATACTTATTATTAACCGAAAAGGAATTAAAACAAATAATTAATGAAACAGCTGCAAATATCAAAATAAGTAATGCAATTATTGAAAAAGATTTATGAGTTTGTATTATACTAGATTATCTTTTTAATGATTTTAAATATAAAGACAGTTTTGTTTTTAAAGGTGGAACTAGCTTATCAAAAGCTTATAACATAATAGAGAGATTTTCTGAAGATATTGATTTAGTATTAGATTGAACAATTTTAGGATACCAAAAGGATGAACCATATGAACATAGATCTAATACAAAACAAGAAAAATTTAATCTTGAATTAAATGATAAAACAGCAATCTTTTTACATGATGAAGTATTGCCTATATTAGAAAAAGACTTCAAAATATTACTAAAAAATAAAAAATTTAAATTCTATATTGAACCAAATGAACCCTTAGTTATTGGTTTTTGCTATCCCAAGTATTATCGTGATACTACCCTTGTAACAGATATAAGACTAGAAATAGGTGCTTTAGCGCAACCTATACCTTATATAACAAAAGATATTAAACTTTATATCTCTTATGCTTATCCAAAAATATTTAATGAAAAAATAAGAATTAGAGTTTTGGATTCATTAAGGACATTTTATGAAAAATTAACAATTATTCATAGAGAAGCAAATAGAATTAATAAAAATTATCCTAAAAGATACTCTAGACATTTTTATGATGTTTATAAAATGCTTCAAACAGATTTAAGAGAAAGAAGTTTAATTGAATTAGATTTATTAAAATCAGTTATTGAATTTAAGAAAAAATTCTACAAATCAAATTGAGCTAAATATGATGAAATATATTGTGGTAATTTGAAATTAGTACCATTAATAGATGCTATTAATATCTTTCAAAAAGACTATGATGATATGAAATTGATGTTGTTTGGAGATATTGTTAGTTTTAATACCATAATAAATGAATTAAAAGAATATGAAAAAGAAATAAATAAAGCAATAAAAACTAAATTTAAATCTAATTAAACACA
>JAHHTJ010000101.1 GCA_020024715.1 Mycoplasmataceae bacterium | reverse complement strand
GTTATATTTATCTTTCTTAAATAATCTTCAAATCTTATTTATATCTTTATCACTAAAACTCTTAGATTTTAAAAATTCATAAACTGGTTTTTTAAATAATCTAACAAAATTTATTTGATATGAAACTGTTGGAATAATTAATATAACTAAATATAAAACTATAATCGTGGGTAAATAAATATGAGTATATGCTGGTAATAACGTATCTTCTGGTGGTCCAAATATAGTAGCTATACAAAAGATTGTTAATAATAAACCAATTAAACTTAAAAATAATTTTACAAATTTACCACCTTTGATTTCAAAATCCTTAATTAAATGTGCATTCCTTTTAGTAAAGTTCATTTTTATATATGATATAAACAATAAAATATATGAAAACAAATATGTTAATACTGAAATATTAATACAAATAGTAAAACAAATATCTCCGCTTGTACTTACAAAACTTAATATTGTTACTCAGAAAAACATTAATAATCATTGAAGAATTAAAATATTATAATGTACTTTAAAACGATTAATTTTGCCAATTCTGTTAGGAAATCTCATATCAACTAAACCACCATGTATACCAGTAGAAGGTTCAATGATAAGTGCATTCAAAGTACCAATTGCACCAATTACAATTAAAAAACTAATAAATTTAAATACTGCTGATGCTTCAAAACTATTAATTCCAAAAATGCTTTTTGTTGCAGGATATGTTTGTAATACTCCAGCAGTATTTTGTGCTGTAATACTTTTTGAACCTTCAATCCATGTTTTAAATGATTCATAAACACCATTATATAAAGTAAAACTAGGATTATTAACAGCGATTGTTAACACTATTGCAACTGATGCTAAAATTGGTAATACAATTAATAAACCAGCAACCATAAAAATAGCAATTGGGTAATTTTTACCAGGTTTCTTAACTCTTCTTATTAATGAAGCTGATTGTTCAATTCCGGTATATGAAATAATAAAACTTGCAAATATAACTAATTGTGTCATATTATTTCACGCTGATACAGGATCTGTTTTTGAACTTGAAAAACTTGGTAAAATTGCTTTACCATTATTTCAAGGATTATGAATAATTGTTCCACCAGCATGAGTACTGAATGCTCAAAAACCAAATATAATGATTAATATGGCTGGAAGAATAATTCCAAATGGTAATGAGAATTTTGAAAATCATTCATTAAATTTAATACCCAATAAATTTAATCCGGTTACTAAACTAAATATTAACAACATTAAGGCTCATTTTTCAGCTTCTCTTTGTAATGAAACTACTAAAGAAGCATGAATAGGATCAAAGTACATTCCTTTTCCAGCGATGAAAAAAATACCAGTAACTATAAAATCTAAATTAACATAATAGATAATTGTAATTTGAAATCATTGAAAAAAAATAGCGGTTCAGCCTCATCTTTTTCCCATCATCATCATGGTTCAATTATATAGTCCACCTCTTTGTGATCATTGTTTAACAGTTGCCATTTCAGCCGCACATAAAGCAACAGGAATAAATCACAATAATCCTCCTAAAAGTAATCACAATATGGTGTTATATCCTGATGAAGCAAATGAAGGATAAAACATAATATTAATAATTGCTGCACCAGTTAATGCGAAAAAACCAAATAGACCAATAATTTTATTGGATTTAACTTCATGTTTATCATCATCAAATTTTTTAACTAAATGACCATAATTACGAATTTTTTGCATATTCCACCATCCTTTCTTTAATTTTTAGTCTATATTTTGATTATAGTTAAATAAATAAAAGCAAAAGCAAGTTTTTATTTTTATACTTTTGTATAAAGAAATTTTGTAAAATGCTAAAAAAAATAATTTTATGAAATATCTTAAACTATTAAT
>JAHHTJ010000100.1 GCA_020024715.1 Mycoplasmataceae bacterium | reverse complement strand
GTTTAATATCAGGTATTAGCACAATTATTATTACACTAATATTAATTACAACAACTCTAAAAACAAATACTTTGATTAATAATAAGAAAATCATACAAAATAGAAATGTTATTAAAAATTTAACATAAGATAATTTTTATTTAACATCAACATTAATTATGGATAAACTCAATTTAGCTTGATTTTCATTAAATAGTTCTGGTTCGTTGACTGGTGATTATAATACTACTAGAAAATTCTAAATAATGATAACTAATAGTGTTTATCTATTACAAATTAAACATATTCAAATTAAAATAATGTTTACAATAATCCACTATTGATACAATCATCATGAAGTTTTATCAATATATATAGTAACAAATCTATAAATATCTTAAACTAAAATAACATATCAATTAAATTTTTAAAACAAGTTTTCAATATTCAGATTTTTTTTTTGAGAATGTAGTGATTTTTAGAGAAACCACTTTTATGAAAATAAAATAAAAGAAAGGTTAATTAAATATGAGTAAAAAAAGAATAGTTAATGATAAAGAAGAAATTATCAAGAATTTTAATATTAAATCTCTACAAGATCTTGATGATTTTAAATCACAATTAACACAAGCATTTGTTAATAATGCATTAGAAGCTGAAATGGATGAACATTTAGGTTATAAAAAGTGAGATCAGAATTCAAGAACTATTTCTAAGAATTATAGAAAAGGTAAAACTAGCAAAACTATAAATACACAAGATGGTCCTATCAATATTCAAGTACCACATGATCAACAATCAACATTTAATCCTATGCTTATTCCAAAATATTCAAGAACTCTTGGAAGAATTGAAGATAGTATTCTCTTGCTATATGCAAAAGGCACATCAACTAGAGATATAGAAGAAATCATTAGAGAAATGTATCAGATTGAAATTAGTAAAGATTTGGTATCAAGAATAACTGAGAAATTAATGCCAGAAATCAATGCTTGAATGGAAAGACCATTAGATAAAATATATCCAATTATTTTTGTTGACGGTATCAGATTTAAAGTCAAAGAAGATATGTGCTATAAAGAAAAATCTATATATATTATCATTGGTATAAATATTAAAGGATATAGTGAAATAATAGGCTTTTGAATAGGTGAGAGTGAATCTGCTAGTTATTGATTAACTATTTTTAATGAACTAAAATCAAGAGGTGTTGAAGAAATTCTGATTGCATGCTCAGATAATTTAAAAGGTTTATCAGATGCATTTTTATGTGCGTTTCCCAACATTAAGATCCAAAAATGCATTATTCATCAAATAAGAAATAGCACTAAACATGTAGCTGCAAAAGATTTACAACCAATATGCTTAGATATGAGAAAAATTTATGCTTCTGCAACTATTGAGTCTGCAAAAAAAGAGTTGATTAATTTTACTGATACATGGTCAAAAAAATACAAATCAGTTACAGATTCATGAATAAATAATTTTGATGAATTAACAACTTATTTTCAACTTCCAATTGAATTAAGAAAAGTAATTTATACAACTAATTTAATAGAAAATGTAAATCGTCAAATAAGAAAAATTACTAAAACAAGAGGAGCTTTTCCAACATCTAATGCAATTGTTAAACTAGTATATTTAAAACTTAAAGATATAACACTAAAATCAAAAAGAAAAATTAGGAATTGAGGACAAGTTTATGAGCAACTTAAAATCATGTATCCAAATCGATTGAAAAATATGTAATAATATAATAACTACAATTTAATATTTGGTTGTACGTCATAAAAAAGTTTCTCTAAAATTCAATACAGTCCCTCTTTTTTTAGACCAATTGTTTTATACCTATTTTTTATCTAAAATAATATTGTTTAAAAAAGGTTTATGGTTGTTTTTATTTTTTTGAATACTAATTAGACTTTAATGATTATTTAAAAAATAATTTAGTGTTATGATTAATAGAA
>JAHHTJ010000010.1 GCA_020024715.1 Mycoplasmataceae bacterium | reverse complement strand
ATGGTCTATAAACTATTAATTTTTTATATTTATTTATTTTTTTAATCCCATAAAAAAATCTCTTATGATGTTTTCTTAATTGCATAAGTGCAGTTTCGATGTGATCATCTTTATGATGAGCAATAAATATTTTTTTTGTATTAGTTAGTTTAGATATTAAATTAAAGTACTCGTAACGAATTATTCTAGCTCATGCTTCAAAATTTTTAATTAATTTAAATTTGTATAAATTTGGATTAATTGTTTTTAAATATAATTTTAGATGATGTTTATGACAATATTTTTTTACAATTCGTTTATCTCTTATACTTGTTTTTCTATGGTTATAATTAACATGAATTACTGCTTTTACCATATTTTTTTTACGATATATATCAAGCATTGCCATAGAATCAGGACCACCTGAAATAGCAAATAAGCATTTATTTTTCATACTAATTATATTTAGACATTAATTTTTCAAAACTAATACCATTAACATAATCAACTAAAACATTATCAATTATTAATTTAATTATTTTATTAATTTCTTGGATTTCATCGTGCTTAAATTTTGCTAGCACATAATTTTTAATTTCGTTTGGATCAGTTGGTCTATTAATTCCTAATTTCACTCTTTTAATCTCATTTGTTTGAAGACATTTAATAACATCTTTCATTCCGTTATGACCACCAGCACTACCCATTAATTTCAATTTTAATTTTCCAACGCTAGTGTCCATGTCATCATACAAAATAATAATGTTATTTTTATCAATTTTATAATAATTAGCAAACTCTTGAATTAATAAACCAGATTCGTTCATAAATAAGTTTGTTGTTCTTAATAAATAAATTTCATCTCCATTATGATTATATTTACTATATTCTCCATGATTATTAAAAGTTATTCAAGTTAAGTTATTTTTATCAATAAATTCTTGTACACATTTTCTTCCAAAATTATGACGTGTATTATCATACATTGTTCCTGGATTTCCTAATCCAAATATAATCGCTTTCATATTTTTATTCACTTTCTCTTATACTTATATATTATTGTTATTTAAAAATTATAATAAAGGAAATTTATGAAAAATAAAATTACTAAAGCAATTATACCAGCTGCTGGATTAGGTACAAGATTCTTACCAGTCACAAAATCTATTCCAAAAGAAATGCTACCAATCGTTGATATTCCAACCATTCAATATATTGTAGAAGAAGTAGTAAAATCTGGTATTAATAATATTCTTATTGTTGTAAGTTCTAATAAAAATGATTTAGTTGATTATTTTGATAGTAATTTTGAATTAGAAGAAACATTAAGAAAAAAAGGAAAAGTTAAAGAATTAGAAATAATTGAAAAGATTAATAATTTAGCTAATATTCAATATGTTAGACAAAAATATCCTAAAGGATTAGGTGATGCTATTTTATGTGCTAAAAATTATATAAATAATGAACCATTTGCAGTTATTCTTGGTGATGATGTAATTATTAATAAAGATAAAACCATTCAACCAGGTTTAAAACAATGTATTGATATTTATGAAAAGCACAAAAAAATGGTTTTAGGAGTTCAACATGTTTCATATGATGAAACAGATAAATATGGAATAATTCAACCAAAGAATAAGAATATTAATTCTAATAGTGAGATTGAAGTAGAAGGAATAATAGAAAAACCAAAACCAGAAAATGCACCAAGTCAATATGCAGTTATTGGTCGTTATATATTACCACCAGAAATATTTGAAAAAATTGAAAATAGTAGTTTAAGCAGTAGAGGTGAAATAGAATTAACTCCTGCATTAGAAGCTATTGCAAAACAAGATGGTGCATATGCATGTAATATTATTGGTGAAAGATATGATATTGGTTCTAAATTTGGATTAATTAAAGCAACAATTGATGAAGCATTAGATCATAAAGAAGTAAAAGAAGAAGTTTCAAATTATATCAAAGAATTAGCAAAAAAATTATAATCATACATTTATATTAAAAAAATACAACAGCTATCTTGTTGTATTTTTTTTATTTAGATATGTTTGTAATATTAAACAAGCAGAAACTTTATCTTTATTATTTTTTATTTGCTTATGATTTAAACCAACTTCATACATATCTTCTTGTGCAACATAAGTACTAAATTGTTCATTTACTAATTCAAATTTAAAGTTATTAAATTTAATTTTTAATTTTTCTAATAATGCTTCTACATTAATAGTAGTTTGATTTTTATTACCATTTAGTAATGTAGGATAACCAATTATAATTAAATCTAATTCTGATTCATAATATTCAATTACTTTTTTTAGTTGATTAATTAATTCATCCATACTACTAGTTTTAATATTTGTTAAAGGATTTACAATAATTTGATTAAAATCAGTAATAGCTAAACCAGTAATTTTTGTACCATAATCAATTGCTAATATTCGCATTATTTTAATTCTTCAATTTCTACTCAATCAGAAAGGCAAAAAGTTTTTGTGCTTCCTCCTTGAAAGTAATTATTTTTTCCTCCAAAATTACCATCAATATTTTTGTTAATATTTTTTAAAATGCTTGCAAAATCAATATTATTTTTACTTATATAATTTTTGTTTGCTGCTAAAAAATAACCATAGCCATGATCAAGTTCATTAATTACAATGATGAAGCTTTTTAATTCATTTAATTTACTTCTTAAAGCAGAAGCAATATTTTTTGGATTAAATTTCTTAAAAACAACAAAATGCATGTCATTATTATTAGATTTTAAAATTTCATTACTAATATTTTTTATTTCTAATGCATCATCTTCTTTTGATTTTTGTAAATTATTTTGTTTTAATGTATCAGATAATACATCTATCAATTTAATTGGTTCTTGGTTTTTAAAATTCTTAATTGTGTATGTTAATTGTTCATTATTTTTTGTATTATTTAATAAATTTAATAAATATTCATTATTATCAATATATAAATCTTCAATATGGCTTTTCAAATAATTAAAATAATTTAAATATCTAGTAAATCCTTCAATTCTTCATGTTCCAGAACCTAATGAGTAAAAACCTGTTATTTTTAAAATTTCTAAATCAGATGTGTTGTGAGCATGAGTACCACCACAAAGTTCTAAACTTACATCTCCAATTTGTATTAATCGTAATTCTTTTTGTTTAGTATAAACATCATTAAATTCCATAATAGCATTCATTTTTTTAGCATTTTCTAAATCAGAATGCATAACTTGAATAGCAAGATTATTTAATATAATTTCGTTTGCTTTTTGTTCAATTAATAGGATTTGTTCATTTAATAATTTCTTATCATAATTAAAATCAAAACTAAATTTATCCTTAGATTTAAAAGCTCCTGCTTGTTTAATTGAATTATCAACATATTTTTTTAGCATTGCTTGAATAATATGTACACCAGTATGATTGCTTCTTAATAAGCTTCTTGTTAAAGCATCATGTTTTATAGTTACTAAATCATTTAGTTTTAAATAACCAGAATCTAAATGGTGTAAATGTTGAAGATTAGGTCCTTTAATAACATTATCAACTTCAAATTCATTAATATATCCATCATCATGTAATTGACCACCGCTTGTAGCATATAAACAAGTTTTATCTAATACTACTCAGCCACTACCAGCTAGTTCACTTATTGGATTAAAATCATCATCAAATAAACTAATAACTCTTGCATTTTTTATTTCATTAACTTCATAATTAAATTCACTATTACTTACAAGTTCTAATAGATGTTTATTTTGTTGAACTAATGCTTTTATATTATTATTTTCATCACCTTTTGAAATTAATTGATGATTTTTAAATAATTCTTCATATGTTTTTTCATCGTATTGAATATTATGTTCTTCACACATTTCATCAACTAACAATTTTGGAAAACCATATGTTTGTACTAAATCAAAAATTGTTTGTGCTGTAATATCATGTTTTTTTAATGATTCATCAAATAACTTTAGTCCCATTTTTAATGTTTTATTGAATTGAACATATTCATTATTAATTACACTAATAATTTTTTGTTTTAATTCAATAAGATATGGATATGCAACTTGCATAATTTTGATAATCTTTTCAATTAAAGCATTTAATCAATTATCTTGTAAATTTAATCTTTCAGCAAAACTTATTGCTCTTCTAATTAATCTTCTTAAAATATATCCACGATCTTTATTACTTGGGATAGCTCCATCTGCAACCATAAATACTGCAGATTTAATATGATCAACGATTACTTTAAAACTACGATTGATTTCTAATTGATATTGATTGTTTGAAAAAAATGCATTAACTTCATATTTTTTATTGGTAAATTTTTCTAATTCATTTATTAAAGGTAAAAATAAATCTGTATCATAGTTAGTTGGTACTTCTTGTAAAACACTTAAGAATCGTTCATAACCAGCTCCTGTATCAATATTTTTTCTTTGTAATTCATGGTATTCATCATTACCATTATTGTTGAATTCACTAAATACAATGTTTCAAATTTCTACATATCTATCGTTTTCAATATCATTTTTTAATAAATCTATACCAACATGATTCAAATCATATTTTTCTCCACGGTCAAAATAAATTTCTGTACAAGGACCACAAGGACCATTTCCCACATCCCAAAAATTACGATCTTTTCCTTCTTTAAAAATATGAGATGGTTCAATTCCTAATTCAATTCATCTATTATATGCAATTTCATCATCTTGATAAACAGTAATATATAAAAGATTTTTATCAATTTCTAATTGTTTTATTAAGAAATTATAGGCAAATTCAATTGCTTCTTTTTTAAAGTAATCACCAATTGAAAAATTTCCCATCATTTCAAAAAATGTATGGTGTCTAGATGTTTTTCCAACATTTTCTATATCATTTGTTCTAACAGCTTTTTGTATATTTACTAAACGCTTAGCAGGAGGATTTTCTAAACCAGAAAAATATTTTTTTAAAGTAGCTACACCAGAATTTATTCAAAGTAATGATGGATCATTATTTGGAATTAAAGACTTACTTTCAATATATAAATGTTTATTTTCTTCAAAAAACTTTCTTCATTCATTTCTTAATTCTATATAGTTTAATTTTTTCATAATCTATTCCTCTTTTATATTTTTTAAAAATAATTTAATTGTGTTTCTAATTAAAATAGCTACAGTAATCGGACCAACCCCTCCTGGACTTGGTGAAATAATGCTTGCAATGTTAATTAATTCATCTTTATCAAAATCACCATGAGTTTTATTATTCTCATCCTTATTAGTTCCAACATCAATTAGTAAAACACCTTCTTTAACCATATCTGGTTTAATTAATCTTTTTTTACCAGTAGCACTAATTATTACATCAGCATTTTTTGTATAAAAGTTAAGATTTTTTGTATGACTATTTAGTACCGAAATTGTTGCATGCTTATTATTAATCATTCCAGCTAATGGTTTACCTAAAACAATTGTATTACCAATTATAACTACATTTTTATAATCAAGATCAAAATTAGTTTCTTTAAATATTTCCATACAAGCTAATGCTGTACAAGAACCAACATCACAGTTTTTATAAAATCACGCATTTCCTAATGAATGGGATGTTAATCCATCTACATCTTTATTAATATCAATACTATCAATTACATTATTAGTATTTATTCCTTGTAGATTTATTGGTAGCTGTACCATAATACCATCAACTTCATTATTAGAATTTGCGTTTTTAATAAGATTAATAATTTCTGATTCTGTCGCATTAAGCATATGAACAACTTCTGCATCTACACCACATTGATTAGCAAAGTTAGTTTTATATTTGATATAAAGTTCACTTGAAACATTATATCCAAAATAAAAAATTAAAAGTTTTGGTTTGCGATGATATTTTATCTTGCTTAATATTTCAATATTTTCTTTTTTTATTTTTTCAGCAATTTCTTTTCCATTAATAATTTTTGCTTGCATTTTCATTTTTACCTTTTATTATTAATTTATTTTAAAATAAAAATATAATTATGAAACTTAAATATCTTATAGGAAATAGTATAGATCATCATTTATTAAAACAAGAAGATGGTTATATTACACTAGCTAGTATGCAATTTTCATCATCATATAAAGTAATTGCTCATTCTGATGGTGATGTAATTTTGCATGCAATAGCAAATTGTATTTTAAATGCTTTAAATCTTGATGACATTGGTACATATTTTAGTGATACAGATGAAAATAATAAAAATATGAATTCATTAATAATTCTTGAATTTGCATTAAAAGCAATGAAACAAAAAGGTTATCAAATTAATAACTTATCAATAGTTCTAGAATCTGACAAAATAATGTTAAAACCTATAAAGCAACTAATCCTTAATAAATTGCAAGAAATATTAAAGATTAATGCTATTTCTATTCACGGAACTAGAACAGAACAAAATTTAAACATTATTAGTGCTTATGCTACAATTCTATTAATAGATTTCGGAGATAAATTTAATTATGAAAAATAAATATCTAGAAAATGTTTTATTTGGCAGAAAAGAAATTCAATCAGCAATAAAAGATGTTGCAAAATGAGCTAATAAAGAATTTAGAGGTAATCGTTCACCAATCGTTGTAGTTGGTATATTAGATGGTTGTGTACCTTTCTTTGGACAATTATTAACTCAACTTAAATTTCCTTTAGTTACTGATTATGTTCGTTATGAATCATTTGCTGGTGAAGAAGAAAGAACTCATGAACCACAATTGAAAATGAATATACAAGAAGAAACAAGAAAATTTATGAAGAATAAGTCAGTGTTAGTTCTTGATGATGTAATTAGTAGTAGTGCAACTGCAAAATTGTTATATGACTCATTTATGGAATATGGCGCAAAAGAAGTTAAGTTTGGTTTCTTATTTGAACAAGAAAATCAAAAAGTTACTGATGGTTTAGTATATTATGCTGGTTTAAAAGTACCTAACTTATTTTTGGTAGGTTATGGTTTAGATTACAAAGGAAAATATCGTAATCTAGATTGTGTTGGTACTTTAAAAGAAAAATATATTAAGAAATAATAATATTTAATTTACTTTTATAATTTATAATTAATTAAATATGTTTAAAAAGAAAAAAGTAAATGATATAGATAGTAATAATGATACTAATAAAAATACTGCAGATAAAAAACCTTCTAAAAAATTTAAATATTGAAAATTTTTATTTGCAGGTATTTCTATAGCAGTTATTATTGCTATTCTATGTGGAGTGTTTATTCCTAAACCTAAACAAGTAACAGCACAAAATTATGTTACAACAGAACAGTATGCAAACGATAACAAATTACCTATCTCTAATTATCAAAATGATTTAATTATTAAGACTCAAAATTACAATGATGTTTTAATTTCTTCCTCATCTTTAAGTCAAGCTTCTATTGTTTGTTTACTTTCTTCTAGCTCTAAATCTGTATATTTATGTGAAGTACCAACAAGTAGCATTGGAAAAATGCAATTCCAATTTACGATTTATAATGGTTCTAATGGACCAACATATGTTCAAATTGGAAATGGTGATTTAATTTCTTTAACTAAATTATTTCCTAATTCAATAAAAACAAATGCAAATTCTAAGGCAACTGATGCTTCTACTCCTACTATTCAACAATTAATGAATTCATATAAAACAAGTAATGACTTTAGCGTTTATAATTTTTTAAAATACGTATATGTGAATGCATTACAATCACCATACCCATCTGCTTCATTTAATTGAGCTTTATTTATTCAAGTTGTTTGATTAATAATTATGCTAGCAATTATTTTCTCTTTTGTTTACAGTTTTGCTAAAGGTGGTTCTTCATTTGGTGGTGGAGATATATTTTCTATTGGAAAAAGTCAAGCAAAAATTGCTACAACAAATGTTCGTTTTAAAGATGTTGGTGGTATTGGTGAAGAAAAATATGAATTAGAAGAAATTGTTGACTTTTTAAAACGTCCAGCTAAGTATGCATCTATGGGCGCAAGAATTCCCAAAGGTGTTATCTTATATGGTCCTCCTGGAACTGGAAAAACATTACTAGCAAAAGCAGTTGCTGGAGAAGCGAAAGTTCCATTTTTTGAAACTAGTGGTTCTGGTTTTGAAGATATGTTGGTTGGTGTTGGTGCTAAGAGAGTTAGAGATTTATTTAACCGTGCAATTAAAGTAGCTCCTGCTATTATTTTTATTGATGAAATTGATTCTGTAGCAAGTAAAAGATCAAATAATCAAATTGGAGATTCAAATATTGCAAACCAAACACTTAATGAATTATTATCGCAAATGGATGGATTTAACACTAAAACAGGAGTTATTGTTATTGCAGCAACTAACCGTTTAGATATGTTGGACGAAGCTATTTTACGTCCTGGTCGTTTTGATCGTCAAATTCCTGTTAATTTACCAGATATTGATGAAAGAGTAGAAATTTTAAAAATTCATACTAAAAACAAAAATATTTCATCAAAAGTAAGTTTAGAAGATGTTGCTAGAAGAACACCTGGTTTTAGTGGTGCTCAATTAGAAAATGTTTTAAATGAAGCTGCATTGTTAGCAGTAAGACATAATAGTAATACTATTTCATTAAATGATATTGATGAAGCTATTGATCGTGTAATTGGTGGTCCTGCAAAGAAAAACCGTAAAACTAGTTTTGAAGAAAAGAAACAAATTTCATTCCATGAAGCTGGTCATGCTTTAGTCGGTTTAAATGTAAAAGGTTCTGATATAGTTGAAAAGATAACAATAATACCAAGAGGAAAAGCTGCAGGTTATACATTACAAACTCCAGCTGTACAAGAATTACAAATTCAAAAAAAATCTGATTTATTAGGACTAGTTGCATCTACACTTGGTGGTAGAGCTAGCGAAGAAATTGTATTTGGAGAAGATGCTATTTCTACTGGTGCTTCAAATGATTTATACAAAGCAACTAACATTGTTCGCGCCATGGTAACACAGTTAGGTATGACTAATTTAGGTCTAACACAATTTGTTCCATCTGAAGGAAAAGAAAATCCTTATCGCAATAATTATAGTCAAAAAACTGCAGAATCAATCGATCAAGAAATTGCTAATATTTTAGCTGAGAGATATGAGTTTGCTAAGGATATTATTAAGCAAAATCGTAGAGAATTAGAATTAATTGTTGAAAGTTTATTGATATTAGAAACAATTGATCGTAAACAAATTGAATATATTCATACAAATAAAAAATTACCTGTTGAGGTTGTTGATAAAATTTTATATTTAATTCAAACAAATCAATTAGATGAAAATTACTTATTTGAACCAGAAAAAGAAGCATTTTTACATAAAGATACAAATAATCAAAATAACTTAGATAAAAATGAATCACAAGAATCAATTAGTGATACTAAAAATCATAAAACAGATTCTTTATCAAAAGATTTTGATGATCAAACAAATGATGATAATTTAAACAATAATAATGATAAGAAGTAAGATATAAGTAGATTATTGTAACTAATATTTAGGAGTTATTATGATAGATATTGAGTTAATTAGAAAATTTGATACCGATTTCTTTTTAAATTATTGTAGCAAACGTCATTTTGATATTAATCAAATAAAAGAAATTAAAGAATTAGATAAACAAGCTAGAGTATTGTTAACAAAAATTCAAAATAATAATGCAGAAATTAATAAATTAACAGAACAATTTGCAGTTTTAGTAAAAGATAATAAAAAAGAACAATTAGAAAAATTAAGAAGTAATGTTCAAAAATTAAAACAAAATATCCAAGAAGAACAAATTAAGTATGAAGAAATAAATCAAATTTTATTAGACAAATTGTCAAGATTACCAAATATTCCAGCTAGTGATGTTCCAGAAGGTGTTGATGAAAATCAAAATGTTTTTCAAAAACAATTTATGGAGCCAACTAAATTTAACTTTAAACCAAAAGCTCATTGAGATTTAATTGTAGAAAATAATTTAGTTGATTTAGAAGCTAGTCAATATATAAATGGTTCAAGATTTGTAATTTATAAAGGTTTAGGAGCAAGGTTAATAAGAGCTTTGCAATGATATACATTAGAATGTAATATCAATCATAATTATGAAGAAATATTACCGCCAGTAATCGTTGATCAACAAGCATTATATAATACTGGACAATTACCAAAATTCAAAGAAGATTTGTTTGAATTAAAAGAAAATAATAAATTTTTGTCTCCTACTGCTGAGGTACAATTAACTAATTTGTTTGCTAATAAAATCATTAAAGAAGACAAATTGCCTTATTATTTTACTGCAGATACTTCTTGTTTTAGAAGTGAAGCTGGAAGTGCTGGTAGAGATACTAGAGGTGTAATTAGACAACATCAATTTTATAAAACAGAAATTGTTAAAATTGTAAAACCAGAAACTAGTTGCAAAGAGCATGAACAACTAACTTTGGATGCTGAATATATTTTAGAATCTTTAAAATTACCTTATAGAAGAATTTTATTATGTAGTGGAGATATGGGTTTTAGTGCTCAAAAAACATACGATCTTGAAGTTTGATTACCTTCATATAATGCATATAAAGAAATTTCTAGTTGTAGTAATTGTGGTGATTTTCAAGCGCGAAGAATGAAAATGAGAATTAAAGGTAGTGATAATAAGATTTATTATCCTCATACTTTAAATGGTTCAGCTTTAGCAATTGATCGTTTATTTGCAGCAATTATTGAAAATTATCAAAACCCTGATGGTTCAATTACCATCCCTGATGTATTATTAAAATATTTTAATGGTATAGAAAAAATTAAATAAATTTATTATAATAAATTGTATAATAGTAAAATTGAATACAATAGAGAGAAATTAATATATGGAAGAAAAGAGATTAGAACATCTAATAGACTCTGATGAAGATGTTGAAATAGTACCAAATTATTCGGAAAACAAAGAAACTAAAGATATTGATAAACGCTTCAATATTAAGGTAATTGATCCAACCTTACCAGCAATTCAATACAAAATTGTTAAAAAATATGATTTAAAACCAATCAAAAAAGAACCAGTAACTGTTCTAAAAGAAGTTATTCGCTACAAGGAACCAATTATTCCAACTAAAAAAACTTTACCTGTTGAAACAATTTTTGAACCAGCTACTAAAGAAAAGGTTTTACAATCTCAAAAAGAATTTATTCCAACTCCAATTTCTGCTCCAAAAAGAAAAATTAGTGCAAAAATTATTACATTATACATTATTGCTATAATTATTAGTCTTGGTATTTTTTATATGGCTGTATATTCAATTATAGATGCAATAGTAGTATTTTCCCAATGAAATTTATGTGTTCAAAATAATTTATTAGGTCATGTTACAACCTTACCATTTGTAGAAAAACTAGCTCCAGCATACTTTTATCAGTATTTCTTTTGAGGAGATGGTCATATATATTTAGGAGTACCTACTAATTATCGTTCTTATTCTTTAAATACTAGTTTTTTTGCTGAACAATTTAATAATATGTCAGTTGGTGGTTTTGGATGAGTAAGTTACTTTAGATTTATAAATCCAAGCTTTAATGGTGATGTATTAAGTTCTAGTTTAACTACTCAACCTGCTTGACCATGTATTATACAAATTATTTATAGTTTAATTGGTGTTTTATTAGGAACATTATTATTAACAAGTATTTCTTTTAATCCAAATATCAAAAAAAATAACGGTTTAACAATATTTTGTTTAATAATTGGTATAATTTGAATTATAATTTAAATATTCGTTAAAAATTATCTCACATTCCTTTATGCAGATGTAGTTCAGCGGTAGAACACGACCTTGCCAAGGTTGTAACGCGGGTTCGACTCCCGTCATCTGCTCCATAAAAAAAGAATAACCAGAAATCTGGTTATTTTTGTTTTATAATCTTTAATAATTATGGATATTTTATTAATAATTTTTATGCCAACTATTATCTTATTTAATAGTTTATTACTAGGTAAGATAATTTCTTATTACAAATCTTGAACTTTTAATAATGCTTTTATTTTAGGATTCTTGATTTTATTTTCCTATCTAGCAATAATTGCATTAATTTTACAATTAATACCTCATATTCAATATATTTTATTAGATTATTTATTATTATTGTTTCAAGCAATTTTAGTTTGTTTATATTTATATCATTTTAAGATTATTTTGACTTTTAAATGGCATTTATTTCGCTATAAAAAGTTTATTCTTTACTTAATATTTTTAATATCATATCTTTTGATTTCATATTTGTTTTTAACTTATAATTACTCTGATTTATTCATTAATAATATTCAATATAAATATTTATCTGAAAATGATAAATATGTTGATGGTGCAAAATATGAAATTGTATTAGAACATTTTGCTCAACTAATAACATATCATTTAATTAATCAAAATGATTATAACTATTTTACTAAATATAGTTTTAATTTAGTTTTAGCTTTTATATATGCAAGTATTTTTGTAACTTATTATCCATATAAAAATAATAAATTTTATAAGCATGATTTTTTATTAGTTTTTATTTTTTTATTAGTTTTATTAGGAATAAATTGTTTAACGTTTAGTTTAACAAATAATACAATAAGTCCAAATGCATGAATTATATTTTATTTTTTATGTATTATTTATGGTTTTAGATTTTTGGGTACAAATAAAAATAATTTTGGTCTTTATTATATAAATTCTAGTATTATAAGTTCAATCTTTTTTATCCCTTATTTTTATTTTGTATCAATTACAGTTTTAGTATTATTTTTCTTTACTATTAAATATTATGATAATTATAAATTTCGTAATTTAATTAATATTTTAATCTATGTAATTTTAAATATAATTT
>JAHHTJ010000001.1 GCA_020024715.1 Mycoplasmataceae bacterium | reverse complement strand
ATATATATAGAATCATCTTGTAAAATTTTTTCACAATTAATTCCTCCAATCCCAGCAATAATACAACAATCAATCGAAATTTTTTGTTCATTAAAATATTTAATTCCATTACTTAAAATAAATTTAGCATCATTTATAATTGAATCATGATTTTTTATTGCATTATTTAGTGGACCTTGTTTATTATCAACGTTATAAAAATTTTTATTTAAATGATTTTTATAATTATATTGTGATAAAAAAGCATGATCGCACCCAATGTCTGCGATATTAATCCATTGTGGTTCAATCATACTAAAAATAGTTTTTAATTTTAAATTCATTAGTCTTTTTCGTTTAAAAAGAAAGAGCGTAATCTTTTGTTTTTAGAAGGTTGTTTTAATCTTCTAATAGCTTTTGCTTCTAATTGTCTTACATTTTCTTTTTTTAAATTTAATTCTTTAGCAACTTCTTCATGACCCATTGGTTTATGTGCAATTTCAATTCCTGTTTCTTCATTTTTAACAGGCAAACCAAATCTTAAACGTATAATTTTTTCTTCAATATTTGATAAATTATTCTTTAATGATTTATTAATTTCTTCAGTTCGCATAGCTGCTTGAGCATAATCTTCTGGAGTAATTGAATCAACATCTCTAACAAAATCAATAAACTGACTTTCTTCATCTCTACCAACTGGTTTATCTAAAGAAATAGGATCAATATTTAATTTTTTAATTTCACTAATTTTCTTAATGGTATAGTTAGATTCAGCACCACCAAGTTCATCATACAATTCTTTAATTTTAGGTTCTCTTCCTAATTTTTGCACTAAAGTATGTTCAGCCTTCATAACTTTGTTAATGGTTTCTACCATATGAACAGGAATACGAATAATTCTTCCTTGATCTGCTATAGCTCTAGTAATTGCTTGACGAATTCATCAAGTTGCATAAGTACTAAATTTATGACCTAATTTGTAATCAAATTTAGTAACTGCTTTCATTAAACCTAATGTTCCTTCTTGAATTAAATCTTCTAAATCTAATCCTCTATTTAAATATTTTCTAGCAATAGATGTTACTAATCTTAAATTGGAAGTAACAAATTGGTTAAATGCATATTCTTTTTTTTCTTCATCATCAGATTCTAGTAATTTTGCAATTTCTTTTTCCTTATCAGCATTTAAAATACGACTAGAACCTAAAGTAGATAAGAATGATTTAACACTATCTTCCATCTTATCTCGTGTTGAAATATTAGAACGATGATAAACTGGAATATCTGGAGAACTTTCATCAAATTGTTTATCAATATCTTCTTCTGATGTTGCTTCTTTATCAAAATTAGCTTTTCTTTTCTTAATTATATTACTTTCATAAATATGTAATTTTGAACGAATATCTGTACTAGCTTTATTATTTCCTAAATTCGAATCTAAAGTAGCTTCATCTTCTTTAAAAACTGGTAATTTAACTTTTTTAGGAGATAAAGTAATATCTTTTCTTTTTTGTTGTTTTCCTTTAGTTCTTTTAACTACAGGTTCTTTTGTTTCAGCTCCAACTTTAACTACTTTTTCTTTACTAGAAGTAATAATCTTTTTTTCTTCAGAATTTTTATTCTTATTTAAAGTTTTATTACTAGATTCTTTAACTTTACTTGGATGTTTTTTAATAGTTTCTAATTTTTTTACAGTATTTTTTTTAGTTGTAGAAATAACTTCGCTTTTTTTATTATTATTTTTTTTTATCATATTATACCTATAATTATATTAATTATATAAAATATATAAGAAACTTACTTATATAAATATATTAATAAGTTAATTCAAGACTTAAAATAAGGAATTATTATGGGGTTAAAATTTATACAAGATTCAATTACTGAAGTTAAAACTATTGAATTAAATACCCTTTTTGATAATAAAAAAGAATTTGCTTTTTTATTTGGGAATTTTAATGAAGAAAGTACTAAAAAATTAACTTCAATGTGTTCTAAATTGATAGAATGAACAAAATCAATTTATAAAATCATATTTTATATGTTTATTATTTTATGAAGTTGTCTCTCGCTTTCATTTATATTTTTTATTATAAGTTCTATTGTTGCTTTATTTATAAAAGATTGAATTATTGGAACAATTCTTTTTGGTTTTGGAATATTTTTTATCTTACTCTCGTTTCTTTTTTTTGGATTTTGATACTACTATAAATTAAAATTAACTGATAACTATACAATTGATAACTTATATAAATATCTAAAAGGAATTTCTGGAAACATTAATTACAATAATCTTTATTTATTACCATATGCATTAAATTACTATTTTTGTATTATAAAAAAAGATAAATTATCAGCGAGTTATGATAATGAATTTACTGATACATATGAATTTAAAGAAGATAATGATAATGCAATCTTTGAAAAAAACAAAACAAAAAAAAGAATGAGAAAACTTTGATTTTCAACCCCGAAACAAATAGTTGTTTTATTATTACAAAGTGCAGAATTTATTCTTCGTTGTTTAAATGAATGTGAACATAATGCTCATAAAGATAGTAACGAAGATGATGAAGATAAAACAAAAAATGATGAAATTGTATTTAATGATACTTCTTATACAAATAATGAAAAAATAAAACAAGAAACAGCTAGCACAATAAAAACTGATTCAAAAATAATTACATCACAAAAACCAAAACCAATTAATCTTGACTTAGAAGATCAATGAGATTGAACAGAATTAGATGAAGAAAGCAATACCAAGAAAAACTCACTTAATGAATATGATGATTCATTAAATGATTTCTTTGTTGAAAATAATGAAATTCTTAAATCTAAAAATTCTAATAATTCAAATTACTTAAAAAATAATGATGATAAAAATACTAATTCAAATGAATCAACAGAAAAGAAAAAGCTACACTAATGCTGCGATTAGAGTAGCTATAAATAAAATAATAAAAGTTATAAAACCAACATAAAAAGCAATTTTAGAATTACTTTTTTTTATTTTTAGATAATCTTTATAGTCTTCATAAGAACCTAAATTATCAAAGATTTGATCATCTTGTTCCATTTTTAAAAAACGTTTAATTTTTCTTAGTTTAATAATTTCAGATAATTTATACAATGTAAAAGTTAAATATGAAAAAATTAAACTTCTTCCAGCAAATCAAAACAAAACAATTCCAAAATTAATTCCTGAAGGAATAAGAAAAGCATTTTTTAAAACTGTAGAATGACTTAAATATGTAGCATGATGAAAATATGCTATTAAAAATATACAAATTCACAAAATTCACAAAAATCCATAAAAAACTCAACCATTTGCTGTTTTTGGATGTTTTACATCTTTTTTAACATCTGGTGCATTTCAATTAATTCTAGATCTACTAGTTGTATAACTAGCACCGTTATGAATTATTTTATTTCGTCTTTGATTTGTGGGTTTCATTGCTGTACTTGATCTAATGTACCATACACATAATGTTCTAATTCATCAGAAACACTATAGAATTTTGGATTATCAATAGGATTGTAATCTCCATATGGTTGATCAACTTTCTCACTTTCTTTTGCTAGATTTAAATGAATATTAGATAATTCAGGTACAGCTTTTAATAACGTTCTAGTATATGGGTGTCCTGGATTTTCAAAAATAGCATTGGTATTTCCTTTTTCTAGAATATGACCTTTATTTATAATAATCATTCTTTCACATGCATAATGAACCATACTTAAATCATGTGCAATAAACAAGAAAGTAATATTTCTTTCTTTTGCTAAATTTTTCATAATATTTACAACCTGTGCTTGAATAGAAACATCAAGAGCAGAAATTGGTTCATCAGCAATAATTAATTTTGGATGTGATACTAAACTTCTAGCAATGGCAATTCTTTGTCTTTGACCACCAGAAAATTCATAGATATATCTAAACGCATGTTCTTGTTTTAAACCAACACTTTCTAAAGTATCAAATACATATAGTTTAGTTAAATGTTTGATTAATTTCTTACGAATATTTTTAGGATTTGATTCATTATAAAGTTTTACATAAGTATTAGCATTACTAATAATTTCTTTAACTTCTAAAAAACTACTTCCTATTCCTTCATTTACACGTTCTAAATCTTTAACGATTCCTTCACGATCAAGTGCATAAATTTTAGAGTTTTCATTAATTTTTTTAGGTAATTTTTGAATAAACTTTGTAGTTTGTTTCATAAATTTAATTAAAATTGGATCAAAAGTACTAATAATATTTGCTGTTTCAGCTTTTAAACTAGAAACTTTTTGTCTACTAGTAACATTCATTTTTTCATTTTCAATTAAATATTTTTTCATAGCTTGATCATAAGTTATTTTAGATGTTTCATATTTTTGTTTTAATTCATCATTATCAACTCTTTGATTCAAACTTGCTTGTAATGTATCATTAATTTTTAACAATTGTTGCTTTTGGGTATTTACATTATCAATATTACTTTGATAAATATTTTTATTTTCTTTACTTCATTCTTTTGCTTTTGCAATTGCTTTCTTATATTGAGGTAATTCTTTACCATATTGATTTCATGTGTTTTTTAATTGTTGTCTCAACTGTACAATTCTTTCAGCAATATCACTTTTTTTTGCTAAATTCTTTTCGTTATCATCACGAATTTGTTGAATAGATGAAAACAAATTAGCATATTTTTCTTGTATTGCAACTCAAACTTTTTCAATTAAAAAATCAATTTGTCCAGCAGTTAAATCGTTAAAAGAACCTAAAGTTTTAACCACATTATAACGTTCTTTTAAAGTAGCTTTTTTAATAGAATAATATAAGAACATAATTGGATCATTACTTACATTTACCAAACTACGATCAACACTTTTAATTTCTTCTTTTGAAGTACTTAAATAAGTTCTTAAAATATTTAATGCATTAATTCCAGTTTTATTTTTATAGTTTACTTGGAATTCTTTTAAGTTTCTTTCTTTCTTTTTAATGATTTTATTAATTTTTTTATTTAAAGGATTATTCTTATATGCATCTTCTGCTTTTTGCAAGTTATTATATGCTTCAATAACTTCTTTTTCAGTTTGATATAGATCTTTTCTAGATATTTTTCTTAAAATCATTCTTGTAATATCAGTAATGTTACTAAAATGTTTAGCAGCAATATTTAATACTAATTTAATGTTTCCATCTAATTCATCAACAGCTGAAATAATAAAATCATCAGCTTCTGCTAAATCATCAAAAAAACTATTAATATCAGTAATATTAGAAGTTAAATTAATATCTAATGCATCTAATAAGACACTATCATTAATTAATCTTTTTCATAAATATTCTTTTTGCTCAGAAGATAAGTTAATAGGATTATAAATATTTAATTGTTCATTTTTTTGAATGTCATAAATTGGTCCTAAAAAACCTTCATCAAGATCTTTTTCTGGATCTTTATAGCGATTATATAAAGCAGAAATATTATTTAAGAATTGATCTCGATTAACTTTTTTATTTGTTGAATTAATATAATATTCATAAATAAAATATTTAAGTTGAAAAGTAAAATACGCATTTAATAAAATAGAATAATATTTTTTGTAAAAATCAATATTAAAATTTTCAATTAAAATTTTGGTACGATATTTAAAAACATAGTTTAAAATTTTATGAATATCAATTAAAATATCAACTTTTTTACTAATAAAATCACTTCTTGTTAAAGGTTCTTTAATAAGATCTAAAACCTTTTTCTTTGGGTTTAAAGAACTAATTGGACTTTGGAAAACCATTTGAATATTTTGTGATAATCATTTTCTTGTTGTTTTTAATAATTTTTTAGAAGAAATAAAACGATCATCGAATAAAATTGTTCCACCAGAATTATTAATAATTCTAATAATAATTTTACCTAATGTACTTTTTCCACTACCAGATTCTCCAACAATTCCAAAAAATTCTCCACTAAATACTTTAAAAGTAATCTCATCTAATACTTTTTTACTAGTTGAATAATATTTTTGAACATTTCTTACATCTAATATAACTCTTTCTTGTTCTGTTTCTGTTTCTTCTAAATCTACATCATTACTAAAGTTTAAACTTTTTAAAAGTTTACCTACATCTTCAGTTATTTGGTTATATAAAGCAATTTTGTTCTCTGCTTTAATAATTTCTTTGTTTGCTCTATCTTTATTGTTTGTCATCTTGTTCACTATTTTTCTCATTTGTTTTTAGTAAAACAGCATTTTTAGCTAATTTAATTTTATCTAATACACCTTGAGGTATTTCAATCTTAGGTGCATCTTTATGAACTAGTCAAGTAGCTGCTTTATGGGTGTTAGAAATATTGAATAAAGGTGGTTCTTTTTCAAAATCAATACGCATTGCATATTTATTTCTAGGAGCAAATGCATCTCCATGAATTGGTAAAGTCATATTTGGAGGTGTACCAGGAATATATGCTAATTCACCTCTTATTTCTGGATTAGGAATAGATTCAATTAAAGCTCATGTATAAGGATGTTTAGGTTCAATAAAAATATCATTTAATGTACCTTGTTCAATTATTTTTCCTGCATACATAACATAGATATAATCACAAAGATTTGCAACTAAAGCAATGTTATGTGAAATAAAAATGATAGAAATATTTAATTCATCTCTTAATCTTTTAATCAAACTAATAACTTTTGCTTGAACAATTACATCTAATGCAGTTGTAGGTTCATCAGCAATAATTAAATCTGGTTCACAAGCAACTGTAATTGCAATTACAATTCTTTGTCTCATTCCTCCAGAAAAACTATTTGGATATTTATTAATATTATTAGCAATATCTTTAATGCCAATAAATTCTAAGATTTGATAAATTCTTTTCTTTATAGCATCAGGTTTAATATTTTCATGATATTGTGCTTTTAATTTATTAATCAATTCATCATAATTAACATTACCGACATGTTTTTTCTTATTTTCTTTTAAATTTTTTAAAGCATTAAGATACTTTCTTTTTTGAGATACTCTAATAGCTTCTTCAATTTGTTTTCCAATTTTCATAGAAGGATTTAAAGAAGTCATTGGATCTTGTGGAATATATGCAACATATACACCACGAACTTTTTTTAATTTCTTAGTATTGGAGTATGGATTTTTAAAGTTATATCAATTTTTTGATAACTTTAATAAATCAATTCCGCAAAGATTCATTTCTTTCGCATGTAAAATATCATTATCGTTAAAGCGAACTATGGATTTCATAGTAACAGATTTACCACTACCAGATTCACCAATTAAACCCACTATTTCACCTTTATAAACACTAAAAGAAACTCCTCTTACAGCATTAATTACTCCGGTTTTAGTTTTAAATTTAACACTTAAGTCTTTGACTGATAATATTTTTTGTTCCATGTTTAGTTCCTTGAATCTAATGAATCATTTAAAGCGTTAGCAATTACTTGGAATGCTAGATAAGGTAATACATATAATGCCATAACAGAACCCATAAGGTTTCAGTGGATAATTGAATCATGATAGTTTTCAAAAATCATATTACTTAAACTAATTCCAAAACTAGATGTTAATCCAATAAATAATAAGAAGGATGGTCATTGCATAATTCCACCAAATGAGTTTAAAGCAACAACAGTTACTTTACCAAAAGTATTTGGTAATAAATGAGTCATAACAATTTTAAATCTGCTCATTCCGATAATTCTTGCTGCTTGAACAAATTCATAATCTTTATATTTAATTACATATAAACGTGTAATTGATGCAATTCCAGGTCAACTAATTAAAATTAAGATTCATGATAAGTTTCATAATGTTAATGTTCCACCTGTAAATGAAACGCCCAAAATAATTACTCATAATAAGGTTGGTACAGATAAGATAACTTGAGTAATTCATTGCATAACAATATCAGCATTAGATCCAGCAAATGAACCTTGAATTCCTCCATATATAATTCCTAAAATAGTTGAACCAACAATAACAATAACTGTAAATAAAACTAATCTACTAAATGCATAACTTAATTCTGTTAAATAATCAATACCATATTTATTAGTACCTAAAACTGGATATAAATTTTCTAATCCTGATTGAGCATATGGATAAATTCAACAATGATAATAAGCGAATTCTAGTCCCGGATTAGTATGTGGTTTAGATAAATCAACTATTCCTGAATCAATAGCTTTTATATAACTAGATCTTGTTGCATATAACGTATGTTGAAGTACTGAATGAATACCCATTCCTGGAAATCTTGCAGGTAAATATTGCAATGTTGCTATTTTTACATTACTTGAAATAGCAGTATTTATAGAATATGGACTAGCATAACTATAAATTGCAAAGAATAAAATTAAGAAAATCATAATTAACGCAAATATTAAAGCAACTTTATTTTTTGCAAAAGTTTTTAATGAGTTTACTCATGTTGGTATATTGCTATCACCAATACGATCGTTATTAATTTTTAATGAGTCAATAGGTTTAAATAATTTAATTGCATTAAAATTATATTTTTTATCAACACTAACACCTGTATCTTGATCAATACTCATAGTGTTTAAATTATTAATAGTGAAGGTATGAGTACTTCTTTGATCTTTTGTTAAATATTCTTCATTCTTAAAATAATTTAATGAATGTCAAGTAATATTTTTATTATTAACAATATTTTCATATTTTATTTCTAATTTTGTTTTTTTAATTTTTTGTTCATTAGAAACTGAAATAGCTTTTTGTACTAAATCTGGTTTTTTAAATCTAATTTTACTATTTATTACTTTTATTCCTAATAATTCACTACCAGTTCTTAAAGTAACTCTTGGATCTACTAACACATACATTCAATCTAAAAATATTGCATATAAGAAATAAACTCCACCAAAAAACAAAATACTAAAACATTCAAAATAATATTGATGATTTGTTACTCCATCAGCTAACATTTGACCTAAACCTTGTCCAGTAGCATTACCAGTAATGTTAAAGATCATTTGAATAATAATAGATCCACCAAAGATTAATAATAAGTTTCCACTTGTAGCATAAAGGATTGGCATGAAGGCATTTCTAATAATATGTTTTCTGAAAATTTCCATATTAGATAATCCTTTTCCTCTAGCAGTTTTAATAAATTCAGATTTGAATATTTCAACAAATTCATTACGTGACATAAATACAACGGATGGTAAACCCATTAACGTAACTACTATTGTTGGTAAAATTAAGGATTCTCATGATTTTAATGCGGAGTTAGTTTTTGCAAATGGTACAAACTGTGCTGGTAAATGAATGATACCTGCAAATTTAAAAAATAAAATACCTAAAACAAAAACTGGAATTGATGAAACTAAGACAGCAATAATATTAATCAATGAATCAGTTAATTTTCCACGATACTTAGCTGCATAATACCCCATTCAGACACCAATAATTGTGGAAAAAACAAATGCTGGTAAAGCATAAGCAATTGTTACAAGCATAGAGTTATCAAAATATGTTGTAACTGAAATATTAGAATTAAAATAAATCCCAAATTGATGACCTAAATTTTTAATAAATCATACAAACTGCTGTCCAGAGCTTGTAAAACCTACACCTATTTCATATAAAAACCCATTTTGACTTCATCACTGTTCCTTTGCAATCTGGGTTTTAGCTCCAGCTGGAGGTTGAGGATGACCAGGAACTAAATGCATAGCAAAAAAGGTAATGACAATCGCTGCTATTATCGCTAATGCTGCTGCAATAATTCTATAAATTGTATATTTAAACATTCTTTCTACCTATTTTATCTTCCGTTAATTGTATTCATAAAATCTCATTCATATTCAGAATAAGCATTTGTAGCATTATTAAAATCACTTTCATAATATAAATTTGATTTTTTATTTTGATTATTTAATGATCAAAATAATGGGGTTCCAATTATTCCAGTACCCGCTGTTGCTGCTGCATATTGATAAAAATCATGAACAACAACAGGATCTTTTGAAGTTGGAGAGATATATTCAAAGTTACCATGAAAGTTTCCATAAGGAATAACTGAGTTAGCAATAATTCCTTGTGGTAAAGGATATGAAGCAACTGAAGCAATTGATGTTCAGTTAATTAATGCTGTAATATCTTGTCTAATTTCAGCTCCAGTTGTTCCATAAATAAATGGATTTAGTGCAGTACCAACAATTTTTAAATAACTAGGAGTAGCATAACTTTTTAATTTTGCACTTGTATCGTTAGGATTTGTATATAATACTTGTCCTTTATCATTAATATATGGATAACCATACTTAGCATAATATTGTTTTCCATCAATATTTTTAGAATCAACTTTAGAAACTGTTTTACTATTAATATCTAATTGAATCAATGGTTGGTTATTTTGGTTGGTAGGAACAGCAAAAGAACCAGTACTTGCACTAGATGTCAAATTAAATACAAATGCATTATATCAAGCTAAGTTTAAAGATTTATTACTTGTATTTCCAGCATAATAAACTGCTTGACCAGGTTTTAGAGTAACACCTAATAATTGTTGAGGTTGAACATTTGAATCATAATCAATTTGACCTGACAAATACATAATAAGTTCTTCTTGTTGAGTAATGTTAGAACTTCATTGATATTTAATAAAATTTATTTTTTGACTAGCCGGTCCAAATAGTGGTCCACCAGCTGGTGTTGATATTGCACTAAAAAATTCTGTATGAATTTGTGTTCTAATAGATGAGGTTGTAAAAGAATTACTATTAGCATAATATCCTCCATTAAATCTTAAATCACTACTCATTTGTGGTTTTCCATTAGATGGATTAATTCCACTACCATAAATATATAAAATTGCATATACATTATTATTTAATTGTTTGTTTGCAACAAGAGTTAAATATGCTGGATTTTGTTCAATTTCATTATATAGTTTGTTAAATTCTTTAGTATTTGAATCATTTATAGCATTAGTCATTGCTGTTGAAATATTTCAAACACCATTATTAATGTTATTACCCATATAATCTTGTGTTAATTGACCAACAGTTAAATTATTAAACTTATTTAGTTGGTTATTTTTTCCGCCAAGATTATGAAATGCTAAAGTATCAGATGGAATTGGATCTAAATAACTATTTTGGAATGCTAATTGTGATAAAAAATAAGCAATATGAGAACCACCATCTCATCCACCTTTAGCTTGTGTGCTTGTAATATTATTTGGGCTAATAAAGTAAGTAAATGTATCTCCATTAGGATTATTGTTTGGAGCATATTCTTCTGTTTGAAAAAATCCAGTTCCAACTCCTAAACTAAAATTTTTACCTGCTAATCCAATTTCTTGAAGCATGTATGAGTTAGCTTGTACTTGACCTAATGTTTGTTTTTGAGAATTATATGAATAATCAGAATAAGAAGCAGCCATCCAAGCGATAGAGTTATTAAAATCTTCTGGTTGAATACTATTAGTAACTTGACCTTTTGAATTTAATCATTTAACCTTTTTATTTAATGTAAATTGGTAAGCATCAGTACTATTAATAGCAGTTGCTAAGTTTCCATCTGTTAATGTAAGTACATTATATTTAGCAAAATCTTCATAATCTTTATATGTTGATCAAGTTTGATTTTTGTGATCCTTAACAAAATTATCAAACGCAGATTCTGATAATAATGCTTGTGGATTATTTGGAGTAATAATCATTGAAGGGTTTGAAATAAATAATAATTTAGTGTTTGCATCAGAACCTGATGTGGTAATAGTATCACCGTGTACTAAATCACCATTTGTTTGATTATAGTGAGCACCTTTAAATTTGTTAGTAACATCTAGTAATTTAAAGTTAGTTGCATCAACTAATTTTAATAAGGTTTTGTTAGGAACATCACTTACACCATAACCAGCACTATATTGCTTATTTCCTTGTTCATTTTGTAAATAGTTATAAGGAACATAATTCATCATTCCTGAGTATAAACCACCTGCAAATTGAAAGAAACCACCTCCGCTTAATACAGGTGCAAAATAGTTAAAGTTTACTGAACTAACTACACTTCCAGGAATAAAATAAACAAACGGATTATTTAAACTAAATTGTGTTTTATGTAAATTAATAAAATATTCTGAGTTAGTATATCCGCTAGCTGGGTTATTTAAGGGATAAATACCTTCTCTGGTTAGAATAGGAGCTTTAGTAAAATTATTACCACTTGAAAAAAATGGCATACTTGGATCAAATGCATCAATTCAACTAATAAATTTTACTAGAGCTGATTCAGAAGTGTATAGTGCTGGTTTAGTTGTAAAAACATGATTACTTGCTGTGTTTGATAATACTACTTGAACATTTTCAACACTTGTACATCAATCTTCTAATGCATATAACATATTACCATCAGCATTGTTATTGTTATATTGCATTTGTCATCAACCATAGTTAGTATTTCATGAAATAGTATCTGGAAATAAAGTGTATAAAGTGTAATATAAACTAGTTGCTCATCCAGGCAATACTCCAAGACCCATTGCGGCTCTTCTAGCATTTGTTCAACTTAACTGAGTTTGAAAAGTTGGTGCGTTTTGATATTTGTAGTTACTATCTGGTAATGCTTGATTATTATAAGTAAATTGACCATTAGTTGGATTAGCACCACTTAATAATGCTCACAAACATGGTCACAAATTACCAGTAATTCAACCATTATTTTGTGAAAATAAATATCCTATTCAAGCACTTACATCATTATAGTCAGGACTTCAAAACAAAGAACCTAATTCACAGTTGTTATTATAATAAACTTGGTTAACTGTAGTTGGTGATCTTGGTATAATTTTAAAATTTAATTTATCGTTTGTGGCACTTTTTAAACTATCAATAACAGAACTACAAAATAAATTCACCTTACTATTAAAAAATGGTGCACTATCTAGTGTGTAATAATTTAAGTTTAATGATTGATTACCAAGTAGAGAGTCTAAATTATTTTTGGTGTTTAATAATAAATTTTTATTTTTAATTGACAAATTAGATAAAGATGCAGAATTGATACGATATGTACTAAATTCAGGATTATTTACAAGATTTGAAAGTTGTGAACTTTCAGTGTAAATATTCATATCATTTTCATAATGTTTTGCTAATTTTAATCAAGCAGGTGCATCACTAGATTTTGGCAATCCATCTGTAAAACCATTTTTTTCAAGATTCGCAAAAAAATCATTTACAGTGTTTTGCCCAATAAAATATTTACTAGAAGCCTGAATAGATTTATTTTCAACAGATAGCGCTATACCTAAAGCCAAAGAACCGATTGTAACAATACCACAACTAGCTCCAATTATGCTTCATTTTCATTTTTTGCTAAAACGTTTTGTTGATTTCATAGTGTTTTTTATTTGCAACTACACTTTAGATATTAAATAAACCAGTTTGTAGTTGCAAACTGGTTTACCTTTCTTTTTAATTTTTAAAACGATTCTCCAGTTTAATAACCAAAAATATTAACAATAATGTTGTTAATCTTATTATTATGATGATTTTTGATGTTTAAAACTGTAAATTGCATATATATGTATTCTATTATAAAAATTAAAATTTTATAAAAAAATTAATATGCAGAGTTAGTAACAACTCATTGAACATCATCATCAGCTGAAGTCATATCAAGAAATGTATTTAAACGTTCTTGTTCTTCAGCTCCAAGCTCAATATATGAATTTGGAATATATTTTATTTCACTTGCAATAATAGAAGTATCTGGTAATGATTCAATTATTTTTTTGATTGAATAATAATCATTTTTGCTACAAATTAATTCAATTTCATTATTTTCATAGTCATTAATATCTTCAATAGAAAAATCTATTAATTTTTCTATTAGTTCATCAATAGTTAATTTTGTTTTAATAGCAAAAATACCTTTTATACTAAAATTCATTAAAACACTATTTGTTTTTGCGATTTGACCATGTAATTTTGCTAATGCTGCATTAACATTTGCTCTGGTTCTTCCAGGATTATCAGTTAATGCAGATAAAATAACTGATAAACCACTAGGACCATAAATTTCATAAATTTGTTGTTCTAAATTATCAGTATCTTTTTGTGCACCCTTAATGTTTCTTTCGATGGATTCTTTACTTAAATTGTTTTGTAATGCTTTTTCAACAGCAGCTTTTAATCTTGGATTAGCATCAATATTAGGTCCACCAGTTTTAGCAGCAGCTCTAATTTCTCTAGCTAATTTCATTCAAATTTTTGCATTATCTTGCTGTTTCTTGTTATTTTGACTAGCAATTAAATGTTTTCTTGGCATAAATAATTATTATTTTTCTTCCTTAGAATATTTTTCTGGGTGAATTTGCATCATTTTTTCAACAAATTCTTTTTTAGGCATGTCTCCATATTGTTTCATCATACGTTTACATTCTTCATATTCATTCATCGCTCATTTTGCATCTTGAAAACCTAATACCTTAACATTTTTTTCTTGTAATGTTTTATATTGTTCAAAAAAGTTTTGAATTTCAGCTTTTAAATGTTCTGGTAATTGTTTTAAAGTTTTAATGTGTTCATATCTTTTGTCACAAGCAATTACAGTGATTAATTTAGTATCAGTTTCACCATCATCAATCATTTCCATTGCTCCTAAAATTCTTACAGGAACTTTAATACCTGGAGTAAATGATTGATCAGCAATAACTAATGCATCTAATTCATCTCCATCTCAATCTAAGGCTTCTTTAATGAAACCATAGTTTTGTGGATAAACATTAGCTCCATATAATATACGATCAACACTAATTTCTTTAGTTACACGATCATATTCATATTTTACATTTGAATGTTTTGGTATTTCAATAATTACATCTAGTTTCTTTTCCATAATTAAATATCCTTATTTTTATATGTTTATTTTGTTTTTTATAAATAAACATTTTTAAAATTATATGAGATAAATAGTAATTAAACATAAATTATTTTTAATTTTGAATTAAGATAACCTTCTATTTATTTTGATTTAAAATTGATTTTAAATAAAAAATGCAATAGAAATTATGTTTATTCATACCACTAAAAAAGCACATTATTTACTAATGTGCATAAAATATTGTTAATTCCATCGAAACACTTGCAATCATAAAAATTCCAACAATAATATAAGTTAATTGTTGAGTAAAGACAAATATAGTGTTGTATGTAACATCATTAATATTACTTAGTCATAATGAAATTAGAATAATAATCGGTACAAACATCAAAACTAATCCAATAACTGCAACAATAATTGTTGCATTTATTAATGGTAACTTTTGAATAAAGAAATTAGGATAAGTATTAATTTCAGCAAATGGTGGAGCATCAATTTTATTACCTTTAGCTAATACTGCGTATGAAATTACTATTGATAAAACAGTAATATATATTGATGTGAACAAAGCAAATAAAAATCAATTAACTTTTTGATATTTGGTTGCATTTATTTTATCCTTAATTCAATGGTAATAAATACCAAATCAAATAATAATTGGCACATGCTTTCATCAATCAATAAAACGTTTTTGACGTTTATTATAAACTTCTAATTGATCATTACTAAATTCATATCTTGAATCTTTATGGATAATAAAATCTAAATTAAAAATTCTTATAAATTTAATTCATAATCAATAAAAAGGATATATAAATTGTCATTTATGATATTTTCTTAATTGATATGCATAATCTTCTTGTTTCTTTTTAGACAATGTTTTTAAATATTCTTTTTTTGCTAATTTTCAATTATTTCTTTTTAAAGTATTATTACCATAAGAACTTAATTCATTACGAATTCTTGTATCTGGATTTTCAACTGGAAAAACAATTGGTTTTCTTAAGCTTCTTCTTTTATTACTATTTATTACTTGTATGCTAGATTCTAAATATTCATTATTTTTCTTTTTAAATATACCAAAAAAATAACCACACACAAGTGTGAAATAACTAAATATTGATAATCGCTTTTTCTTATTTTTTCTTATTGATTTCATTGAAGATATTATTTATTTTAATTACATTGTCTACAACTGCATCAATTTTAAAACGGATGTGTGGAACTTTATATGCAGACATATTTTTTGCTAAATAAGTTCTAAATGTACCAGCATGTTTATTTAAATAATCAACATAATCATCAATTAAACTACGATCTCATGTATCAACATAAACATCACAATATGAATTATCAACAGATAGTTTTAAATCAGTAAATGAAATTTTAGCACCATCGATGTAAGAATCGTTTAGTTTCATTAGTTGATCATTTAAATATTTTAAAATTATTGCTTCTTTTTTTGCTTTCGCAAACTTTGGATTACTGCTTTTTCTCATTACTATCACTTCCCATTTTAGCAAGTAAATCAACTTGCTTATTAACAAAGCATTCTAAAATATCATTTTCTTTAATGTCGTTAAACCCAGCGATAGTTAATCCACATTCTTTTCCTTCAACAATTTCTTTTACATCATCTTTTAAATGTTTTAAGGATGAAATAGTTGAAGTATAGATTACAATTCCATCTCTAAGTACGCGAACATGAGCATTTCTTACTAATTTACCATCAGTAACTAAACAACCAGCAATTGTTCCAATATTACTTGCTTTAAATATTGCACGAACCTTTGCTTCACCAATAGTTTCTTCTTCATAAACTGGATCTAAAGTACCAATTAAAATCTTTTCTACTTGGTCTTTTAAAGCATAAATAATATTTTGGAAAATAATTTTAACACCAATATTATTTGACAAATCTCTTACATTTTTAGTAGGTCTAACATTAAATCCAATAATTAATGCATTACTTGCTTTTGCTAATTTAACATCAGATTCACTAATTGCACCAATTGCAGAACGAATAATTTTGACAGTAGTTCCATCAACATTAATTTTATCAAATAAATTTTTAATAGCTTCAATACTTCCATTAACATCTGCTCTTAAAATAACATTTGTTATTTTTAAATCATTTGTTAATTTTGATTGTTGCATTGAAAATAAACGATCTTCACGAATTTGTTTTTGAGCAATTTTATTAGCAATTGATTTAGCAATTTTTTCATCCTTCAAAGCAATAAATCGATCACCAGCTTCTGGTAATGAATCTAAACCAGAAATCATTACTGGTCTTGAAGGTTTTGCTTCATCAAGATCTTTATTATTTTCATCTTTCATTGTTCTTACACGACCAAAGGTATGACCACAAACTAAATAATCACCTTTTTTTAAAATTCCTTGTTGAATAATAACAGAAGCTAATGGACCAGAACCTTTATCTAGTTTAGATTCTAAAACAATTCCAATTGGTAAAGAATTAATTACTGCTTTATATTCATTAATATCTGAAATTAAAAATATCGTTTCTAGTAGTTGATCAATACCATCTTTAGTTAATGCAGAACCTTTTACAACTACTGTTTCTCCTCCTCATTCTTCAGGAGTAACTCCGTGCTCTGATAATTGTGCTATAACCTTATCTGGATTAGCGGTTGGTTTATCCATTTTATTAACAAAAACAATTAATTTTGCATTAGAAGCTTTAGCATGATCAATTGCTTCAATAGTTTGTGGCATTACACCATCATCTGCAGCAACAACTAAAATAATAATATCAGTTAATTCTGCTCCTCTTGCACGCATCTCACTAAATGCTTCATGACCAGGAGTATCAATAAAAGTAATAAAACGATTTTTATGAACAATTTGATAAGCACCGATATGTTGTGTTATACCACCTGCTTCCTTAGCAGTTACATGGCTGTTTCTAATGGTATCTAATAAACTAGTTTTTCCGTGATCGACATGACCCATAACTGTAACTACTGGTGGTCTTATTGCTTGAATTAAATCTTTTTCATCTAATTTAATATTATTTAAAATGTTTTCTTCAGTTATTTCATCTTGTTTTTCAAAATCATAATTAAAGTGAAGACATAATTCACCAATTTGGTCTTCACTTAATAATGTATTAACTGTTATTAAATTCCCTTTAACTAAAAAATAACGAATAATTTCGGTACTTGCTTTATTAATTTTTTTTGAAAATTCTACAACTGTTAATGGTGATGTAAAAATAAAAACATTATTTTTATTAACACCAACATCAACTTTTTTCAAAAGGGTATTGATTTCAATGTTTTTTCTATTATCTTCTTTTTTATTATTTTTTTGCTTATTTTTTTTCATATACCCTCCTTAAAAAATAAACTTTTTACTAATTATTCTTCGTATTCTTCCATATATTCATCATATGAATCTGAATCATCATAATCATTATCTTCATCACTTGTTAAATAATCTTGAGTTACATCATCAAATTCATCTAAAACATTTTTCTTTTTTTCCTTAGAAGAATTATCCTTATTAACATTACTCTTTTTATAATTATTTTTCTTAGTTTTCTTTTCAACAGGTTTAGAAGAATCATTTAACATTGCTTCTAAAGAATTTAATTGTGTATTATTGATTTCTTGTTTTAATTTAGAGTAATCAACCTTAGCATTTCTATTTTCGTTTTCTACAATTTTAGTTTCTTTAATAACTGGTGTTTCTTCAACTTCTTCAATTTTATCCATAGGTTCTTCTTGATTTATTTCATTTGCAATTTCATTAATAATTAAATTTTCTTCTGTTTTATTTTTGGTATCAATTTTTTGTTCTTTTAAGTCTTCTTCTTGATCTTGTAAATCAAAAACATTTTGGAAATGTTCATAAGATTCACTAGTTTCTAGATTTTTTAAAATTTCATTTGTAGAAGCAAATTGATGAACAAAATTTTTATTAACTTTTTTATTATCATAAAAACCAAGTTCAATCGGTGTATATTTAAGATTATCTCTTTCAGCATCATCACGAGATTTAACATCTAAACTTCAACCAGTTAATTTAGCAATTAAACCAATGTTTTGACCTTTCATCCCGATAATTAATGATAAAAACTCCTTGTTAACGATAATAGTAGCACTTTTTTCTTCTACAGAAATGATTTCTACACCTAAAATGCGTGATGGTGAACAAGCACTAGCTATAAATTTAATTGGATCTTCATATCATTTTACAAATTCAATTTTTTCTCGATTATCAATTTCACGAGAAATTGCATCAATTCTACTTCTTCTTTGACCAATACATGTCATAACAGGATCAATGCTAGGATTATTACTCTTAACAGCAACTTTTGTTTTAAAACCAGCAAATCTAGATATAGCTTCAATTGTTACGATTTCTTGAACAACTTCTGGAACTTCTAATTTAATTAAATCTTTTATAAAACCAGCATCACTTCTAGATAAAATAATTGGTCAACCTTTAGTTTGTTGCTTAACATCCTTTACATAAAATTTATAAGTTTTACCAATTTCTAAAATTTCTCCTGGAATTTTATCAGCAGAAGAAACAAAACCTTTAGTACCTTCAAATTCAACAAAAGAAAAATTCTTTATTGGATCAGTTGTTTCTACTTTACCAGAAATAATTGTTCCTTTTTTATCTTTTCATTTGTTATAAATTTTATCATTAATTTTTTCACTAACTTTTTGCTTAAAAAGTTGTAATGCATTTCTAATTGTGTGAGGTTCAAAACTCTTGAAACTAATTTCTTTTATAATATAATCATCAATTTTAGCATCAGATTTAATTTTTTTAGCTTCAGATAAAGGAATTTCATTATCATCATTTCCTTCATCATCAAAATACTTGTCATCAACTACTTTTAAGAAATCTTGT
Organism: Mycoplasmataceae bacterium; assembly: GCA_020024715.1. GTDB lineage: Bacteria > Bacillota_I > Bacilli_A > Mycoplasmatales > Mycoplasmoidaceae > RGIG1987. The sequence goes on along the minus strand of JAHHTJ010000001.1, from coordinate 9,090 downwards.
AATAAAAAAATCTTTTTATCATAATCAATAATTACATTTAAATTTTTATCAACAAAAGTCTTTTTGTAAGCCTTTGTAATTGCTTCGTTTAAGATTTCTGCTACATCTTCTCTTGTTAAATTATCATTTTTAACAATTTCATCAATTAAACCAAAAATCTTTTCGTTTTCATTCACCATATTTTTGTTTTTTTTACTCCATATAAAAAAGATATGCTTACCCATATAGAGTAAGCGTTTACATATATATTATACAATAAATTAATTTTTTTTAAAATTTAAAACCAAGAAAATTATTTAAACTTAAGGAAGTGGTGTAACTTGATTGATTGGTGGAACACCATCAACATCTGAAACCTTAATAAAAGTAATAATTTTATTAACCTTATTCAAAGAAATACCTGATAATATTGCAGAAATAACACCTGTAAAAAATATAGAAATCATACATAATACAAATACTGTTTCAATACCAGTATTACTATTAATTTTATTATTAATAGAACTTGCTCTAACTGCATTAATAATTGATGTAATAATATTGCAAATTACAACAATTACACCTATGATAAAAAAAGCAATTGAAACATATGGAATATGATAGTTATATATGGGTTGAGAATTATGATTGTTGATATCTAAATCATTTAAATATTGCAATGAATTAAAAACATTAATTTCTAAAAGAATAATAGCAATTATGATAACAAATGCAGCAATTGTTGAGAAAATTATACTTAGTATAATTGTTATTTTTAAATCTTTTAATTTTTTATTAAGTTCCTTATTTATCATTTTTATATCCTTTTATTCATTTTATGATAAAGTCACATTTATACAATATATTTTATTAAATTAGTATTTACATAATAAGAGTTAATTTTAATGTTTATATAGATATTTTAAATTATTCATTTGCTTTTTGTTGAGACACAATCTTACTTGTTTCTTTAAACTTAAAAATAATTTTATGTAAATTAATAGATGATAAGATAGTGCTAACAATACCTGAAAAGAAAATACAAATAACAGATAAAATAAAAATTACTTCAAATCCATAATTTTTATCTGTTGTTTTATCCAAGAAAACTCAATCTTATAGTATTAACAATAGAAACAATTACATTTAAAATTAAAGGTATTACAGTAATTGCAAAGAAAATATTATTACTAAATAAATTATTTAATAAATTTGAATTATCAAAATTATTATTTCAATAAACATTATGAGTAATGTTTAAAATAATTGCAATAAAGAAAAAAATAAACGAAAATAAACAAAATAATAAACTTGATAAAATTGTAATTTTTAAATTATAAATTTTTTTACTTAATACATTAAATGACATATTTCTTATCATTTCAAAATAGATATTTAACTAGATATTACATGTTATTATACATAGCAATTACAACAATATATTCAGCTTCATCAGCATCTGAAATATAAATATTGTTAAAATTTATATTTTTAATTGTTTGATTAATTATTTCATTTTTTTGTGCAACATAAGAAATTTTAAAAACATAATTTACATAACTAACTTTAATTGCAAATTTATTAAAATACAAATCTGGATACAGATTATGCAACAACTTATAAACTGCTTCTTTGCAAGCAAAAATTTTAGCAGCTAAGCTGTTTTTATCTGTTACTTGATTAATTAAATTAATTTCTTCATTGAAAAAAAATCTATTAATTATTTTTTTATTATTAAATATTTCTTTTCTTTTATTGCTAAATAAATCTATTCCAACCATATTAATTAGTTACATATTTAATTAATTTTTTAATAAATATTGCTCATTCGTAAATTGCTTGAATATTACCTCAATATTTAAAATAATTATATCCATCTAATTCAAAATTATGTTCATTATTATGATAACCAGCTACACTAGCTTCTAATTGATCATTAACATATTTTTTAAATTTATCAGGAATCGCCTTTGTCTTATATTGAAGATAAAACATAAAGTCGTTTGGTGTTTGTTCTTTTGTGTTTTCACAAAAATATAAATAATAGATAGAAGTTGGCAAATCTGAAGTATTTGTAAGTTCTAATTTTATTGATTCTAATAACTTCATCCATTTATACATGAATGGATTACCTCAATTATCAGCCAAATAATAAATAATGATTGTTAAAATACCAATTAAAAAAAATACTATTCCTACTATTAAAAGCTTTCTATCAAATAATACTCCAGTTGCTAAACCAAGACCTAAAACAATAAAAATAATTGCAAAAATTAACGCAATGCAGTTAAACAAAAAACGAACTCTACAATTTTTAATTCAAATATCACATTGCTTATCAATAAGTTTTAAGTTATATGTATTTACAATATCTTTTATTCTATTTTTTTCTTTAGATAATACATAATGATTAAAATCATATTGATTATTTATTTTTTTATCAAGTTGTTTAACATCAACAAATCATATTTTTTGCATTTTATCTCAATAATAATATTTTATCTATTTTTTTAAATATATCATAAGATATGAGTATGAATAATTTTATAAACACAATTGGTGCTGATGAAGTGGGGATTGGAGACTTTTTTGGTGGGATTGTTACTTCTGCAGTTTTTCTAAACAAAGATTACTTTGAAAAAATTAAAACTTTAAACATTAAAGATTCAAAAAAATTAACAATTAATTCAGTGATCGAATTAGCAAAAAAATTAATTAAACTAATACCTTATTCAACTAGTATTATTAGTGTTAAACAATATAACTTCTTATATAATAAATTTAAAAATGCACATATTATAAAAACATATGCACATAATTTAGCAATTTCAAAATTGCAAAAACGTTTTAGTAATGAAAAATACATTACGATTTTAGATCAATATGCTAGTAAAGAAAATTATGAAAAATATTTAGCAATAATTAACCCTGATAAAATTGCTAAAATTGATTTTTTTGAAACAAAAGCAGAAAATAAATATATTGCAGTTGCTTGTGCTTCAATAATTGCTAGATATTATTTTTTAAAACAAATTGCTGATTTATCAAAATATTATCATGTAAACTTACCATTAGGATATAACAAAGATAAAATTAATATTACATTAAATAAATTAAAAATTATGCTTAATGATAACTATGAAAAAGAACAATACAATTTGTTTAAAATGCATTTTAAACATTAGTTTTTAGTAATTTATTTATTTGAATATGTAATTTATTAACATTATGTTTTATTGGGTTTTGAAAAATTAAAAAAGGATGTTTTACATAAATACTATTTTTATAATTATTCATAAAATCTGGAACTAATCAACATCAAACTCCAACAAAAATTCCACCCAATAATGGTGATAAAACTGGTACTAATAATGCATATTTGAAATCAAATAATTTAATTTGTTCTTTTCGATCAAAACCAATTTTTTGTAATGGAATTAATAAAAATATTAATCTTGGTCCTAAATCTCTAGCAGGATTAGCAGCAAAAGCAGTAGAACAAATTGAAGCTCTTATGATTCCTAATGTTAATCCAACAACAAATGGAACTCACAAATCACTTCCAATATTGTTTGTTTGAAAGCCACAAACAATTACACCAACAGCAATTAAAATACTAGCAGCTACAAATTCTGTAAACATATTTCTAGTTCAATCATCTCTTCGATCGTTATGAGTACAATGCATTTTTTTAATTGTTAAAAGATCAGCATCCTTGAATTTTGGTCAATTAATAAAATCTAAGATTAATTGACCTAAAATTGCTCCTATAAATTGAGCAACTAAACAAATCAATAAAAGAATAAATGCAGAAATTCAACCAACAGTACTTGCTCAAATCCCACTAACAAACATTGTAATATCAAAAGCTGGATTAATCAATCCATAAGCAAAATTAACTTTGATTCCTGTTTGTTGAAATGCTAAATTACTTCCAATAGATTCAATTGTCATTGAAAATAAAATTCCTATAGCTGCAGCTACTGCTCAACCAATACTAACAAACAATCATCCAGCATTATATCCAGGTGATTTCTTAAATAAATTTACTGCATTAATTCCATTTCCTAAGAAAACTAAGAGTAATGTTCCAATCATTTCTCCTAAAAAAATGTAACCAAATAGATCTAAACTAAAATAATTCATCATATTTAATCAATTTTTATAAATTATTAATATTATATAGCAAACAGTTTTATTTATAATAAAATAGACTAATAAAAATGAAAAATATATTTAAGTTACTTTTACCTAGAAATAGGATACTTAAAAAAGCAAAATCAATTGCTATTCAAGTAGATGCTAGAAAAGAATATTATCGTAATCTAACAGATGAAGAATTAAAAGCTAAAACTGATGAATTTGTTAAAATTTTAAATTCAGATGGTGGAACATTAGATTTAATTTTAGTAGATGCAATGGCAACAATTAGAGAAGCTGCATATCGTGAAACTGGTATGTTTGCATATTTTGTTCAAATAATTGGAGCTATTGTTGTTACATTAGGAAATTTTGCTGAAATGCGAACAGGTGAAGGAAAAACTTTAACCTTAGTTTTATCTGCATATGTTGCAGCATTATACAAAAAAGGTATTCATTTAGTAACAGTTAACCAATATCTTGTTGAAAGAGATGCTGAATTTGCAAACAAAATTTTAAATCGATTAAATATGACAGCTCGTTATAATTCAGCAGATTTTAAACAACCAGAAAAGAAATTTGCATTTGAAGCTGATGTTACATATACAACAAATAGTGAATTGGGATTTGATTATTTAAGAGATAATATGGTTAAAACATATGAAGAAAAAGTGCTTCGTGGACTTAATTTTGCTATTGTTGATGAAGCTGATTCGGTTTTAATTGATGAAGCTAGAACACCATTAATTATTTCTGGACAACCTCAAGAAGATAATCAAATTTATATTACAATTGATGAATTTGTAAAAACTTTAAATGATGATGATTATGAAGTAGATCCAGAAAGTCAAGGAATTTCATTAACACCAAGTGGTATGGAAAAAAGTAATGAAAATTTTCATGTTAATAATATCTATGATTTTGCTAATAGTGATTTATTGCATAAAATTTCAAATGCAATAATGGCAAATTATGTTTTTAAAAATGGAAAAGAATATATTGTACAAGAAGATGAAATTAAATTAGTAGATCATTTTACTGGAAGAATAATGGAAGGTAGAAGTTATAGTAATGGTTTACAACAAGCAATACAAGCAAAAGAAAATGTAAAAATCGAAGCTGAAAATGTAACAGTTGCTTCTATTACTTATCAATCTTTATTTAGAAACTACGAAAATTTATCAGCAGTTAGTGGTACTGCATTAACTGAAAAAGAAGAATTCTTAAAAATTTATAACTTAGTAGTTGTGCCTATTCCTACAAATAAACCTGTAATTCGAAAAGACTTTCCTGATTATGTTTTTGATAATAAAGAAAGCAAATTTGAACATGTAATAGATGAAATTATTGAAAGACATGAACAAGGACAACCAATTTTAGTTGGTACTGCTAATGTTGATGATTCTGAAATTATAAGTGAAAGATTAAGTAAACTAAATATTCCACACGAAGTATTAAATGCTAAAAATAACAAAAAAGAAGTTGATATTATTACTTTAGCAGGACAAAAAAATGCTATTACTATTGCTACTAATATGGCTGGTAGAGGAACTGATATTAAATTAGGTGTTGGAGTAAAAGAACTTGGTGGTTTATATGTAATTGGTACAGAAAGAAACGAATCAAGAAGAATTGATCAACAACTAAGAGGTAGAAGCGGAAGACAAGGTGATCCGGGAGAAAGTAGATTTTTTATATCTTTAGAAGATACTATTTTTCAAAGGTATGCAAGTGATCGAATTGATAAAGCAAATAAAAAATATGAAAAGAATGATAAAAATGATGCTTTATATGATTCACGTTTCTTTAGTTGAATGATTAGTAATACTCAAAAAAAGATTGAAGGTATTAATTTTGATATGCGAAAAAATCTTATTGATTATGATCAAGTATTAAGTAATCAAAGAGAATTAATTTATCGTCAAAGAGATCATATTTTATTAGCAAAAGATAATATAGAAATTATTAAAAGAATGTGTAAAATTGTAAGTATTGATACTGTTAACATTTTTTGAGACAAACAAAATACAAATCGTATTAATGTAAAAGCAATGGTTGAAGCATTAAACAAACAATGCTTTCAAAAAGATATTTTAACAATTCAAGATTTTAATAACTTAACATTCGATGATACTATTCAAAAAGTTAATGAAGTTTTATTAAATGAAATTGAAACAATTATTAATACTTATGGAATTGATTTTGCAAATGTTAATGCTACAAGTATTTTAATTAGTTGTTTAGATGATGCATGAACAAAATATTTAGATCTAAGTAATAAATTAAGAGAAGGTGTATCTTTAAGAAGTTTAGAACAAGTTTCACCTTTACATTTATATGTTGAAGAAAGTGATAAAGCTTTTGAGAAATTAAAAGTTGATGTTGCATATCAAGTTGTATTTGCATATATTTCTAGTCATAATAATATGCAAAATGCTAATTTGAACATTGAATCATTAAAAGCAAATATTGATTCTTTTAAAAATACAAACAATTTAATAAATTCTGATTTAAATGAACAAAAACAAGATTCTAAAGACATCTTAGCTCAATTAATGATTCAACAAATGAATGAACAAAGCAAAAATGATTAATGATATTTCAAAAGAAAAAAAACCTTTTAAGTTGGTAACAAAATACGCTTTAACAAATGATCAATCTCAAGCTGTTTTAAAGTTGGTAAAAGGTATTGAAAAAGAGCAAAAAAAATATCAAGTTTTACTTGGTGCAACAGGAACTGGTAAAACCTTTACAATGGCCAATGTTATTCAAAAATTAAATCGTCCAACAGTTATTATTGCTCACAATAAAACTCTGGTTATGCAATTATATACTGAAATGAAAGAATTATTTCCGCATAATCATGTAGAATATTTTGTTTCATATTTTGATTTTTTTCAACCAGAAGCATATATTCCAAGAACAGATACATATATTGAAAAATCTTCATCTGCTAATAAAGATATTGAAATGATGCGATTAGCTACATTAGCATCAATATCTGCATATACAGATGTTATTGTTGTAGCTAGTGTTGCTTCAATTTATCCAACAAGTCCACCTGCTGAATTTAAAATGTATTGACTTGTAGTAAAAATTGGTATGCAAATATCAATGCAAGAAATAAAAAGAAGACTAGTTAAACTAAATTATCAAGTTAATAATATTGATTTAAAACCAGGTACTTTTAGAACAAAAGGTGATGTGTTAGAAGTTGCTCTAGGAAATACTGATGAATTTATTTATCGTATCTCTTTTTTTGGTGATGAAATTGAAGAAATAACAAAATTAGATCCATTAACTGGTGAAATTATTGAAAAACCAAAATGATTTCATTTATTACCAGCGGATGAATATGTTGTTAATGATAATATTAAAGAACAAGCTTTATCATCTATAAAAAATGAGTTAAATAAAAGAATTTTATATTTTCAACAACAAAATAAACCATTAGAACAAGAAAGAATTACACAACGAACAAAACAAGATATCGAATCTATTGAAAATTTTAATAGTTGTCCTGGAATAGAAAACTATGCTAGACATTTTGAAAATCGAGCTCCTGGTGAACAACCATATACTATTTTTGATTACTTAGGTAATGATTGATTATTGTTAGTAGATGAATCACATATTACACTTCCGCAATTTAGAGGAATGCATAATACTGATATTTCTAGAAAAAAAACTTTAATTGAATATGGGTTTAGATTACCAAGTGCACTTGATAATCGTCCTTTATCATTTGATGAAATAAATAATAAAATTAAAAATGCAATTTATATTAGTGCTACTCCTAATGATTATGAATTAGATTTAGTTAATCATCAAGTTATTGAACAAATTATTAGACCAACTGGTTTAATTGATCCAGTAATTGAAGTTAAACCAACTAAAAATCAAGTTGAAGATCTTATTGTTGAATTGCAACAATTACATAAAAAAAACGAACGAGCTTTTATAACTGTTATGACAATTAAAATGGCTGAATCATTAACAGAATATTTAAAACATCGTGACATAAAAGTAGCTTATATTCACAATGAATTAAAAACATTACAACGAACAAAAATAATTAATGATTTAAGAAAAGGAATTTATGATTGTGTTGTTGGGATTAATTTACTAAGAGAAGGATTAGATGTTCCAGAAGTTTCTTTAGTTGCTATCTTTGATGCAGATAAAACTGGTTTATTTAGAAGTGAAAGATCACTAATTCAAATGATTGGAAGAGCTGCTAGAAATGTAAATGGAAGAGTTATTATGTATGCAGATACTATTTCTAAAGATATGGAAAAAGCCATTCAAGAAACAAATAGAAGAAGAAATATTCAAATTGCATATAATAAAGAACATAATATCACACCAAAAACAATTATTAAACCAATTATTGAATTAACAAATGATGAAGATAATCAAGAATTAAAAAAAGCTTTAAGCGGTGCTAAAACAGGTATTAAAGCAAAAGATAAATTAATTATTAAATTAAAGAAAGAAATGTTAGAGGCTGCTAAAAATCAAGAATATGAACGAGCAGCAAGTATAAGAGATATGATAATAGAAATTGAAGGTAGTAATAAAAATAATCAGCTTAAAGAAGCTGATTAAATAATTTTGAACTTTAATATTTACTTGTTGATGAAGCAATTATTATATCAAAAATTAAACCTAAGATAAAGACAATACCTAAACAAGAAAAAATTAAAAAAGTAGTCTTTTGTTTATTTTCTGATGGCAATTCTGTAATTTTTATAATTGTCATAATTTGAAAAATAATTCCAATAATAAAAGTAAAGAAAAATACAATTGATAATCAATAAAATACACAAGCAAGAGTTGAATATTTATGAATTTTTCTTATAGTTTCTATTTCATAATTGTTAATTATATTTAATTCACTATTTATTACTACACCATTGCTATTTAAATTTTTGTTATATTCCATAATCTAATTCTTTTAATGTATTTAAT